>NZ_JAGRQY010000247.1:0-4866 GCF_018223905.1 Klebsiella sp. 28 | reverse complement strand
CTGGAACTTTGGCTTCACCGGCGCCTCGGCGAAAATTATCGATTTCCACCGCCCGGAAGAGAAGACCCAGGTTCAGTCGCTCAACGATTTTCTGGTCTTCGGCGTGATGATCGTGGGTTCGTTTTCGTCCGGCGTTCTGCTCAACGCCTTCGGCTGGAACGCGGTGCTGTGGGGCTCCCTCGCGCCGGTGAAGCCAAAGTTCCAGCCGATGCCGAGCAAAATCAGCGACAGCCAGTAATGATACACCCCGACGCCGCTGAGACCGACCGCCACCGATGCGCCGGTGATCAGCAATCCCGCCGCCGCCATGCGCACTGCGCCGAAGCGCTGGATCAGCCGGCCGGTGACAAATCCCGGACCGTACATCGCCATCACATGCCACTGGATCCCGAGGTTGGCGGCCTGCTGGGAAAGGCCGTGCATATGCATGGAGAGCGGCGCGGCGGTCATCAGAAAATTCATCACCATATAGGCCACCGCGCCGCTGAACACCGTGGTGGCGAAGCCCGGCTGGCGGACAATCTCGCGCAGCGGCCGCCCTCCGCGAACGCTGGACGCCGCGGGCTCCGCCGATGTCACGCCTGCCAGCAGAATGGCGGCGAGCGCCGCCACCAGCGCCTGAGCGAGAAAGGTGAAGGCAAAGGTATGAGTCGGCCAGAGGTGCATGGTGCCGGTGACCAGCATCGGGCCAATGATCCCGGCGGCCACGCCGCCGCCCATCACCAGCGACAGCGCGCGGGCACGACGTTCCGGAGCGACGCCGTCGGTGGCGGCAAAGCGAAAACTGAGCGCCACCGCGGCATAGGCGCCGCCAAGCATCGCAGCGAAGCAAAACAGCAGAAAAGAGCCCAGCACCACCGCCAGAGCGGCCGCCAGACCGGTGACCACCCCGGCGCCGGTTCCGGCCATAAACGCGGCTTTGCGGCCCCGCTTACGCGCCAGCGCGCCGAAAAGCAGAATCGAGGCCGCCATCCCCAGCACAAACAGGGTGATCGGCAGCGTGGCCAGCGACGGGCTGGGGGCAATCGCGTTACCCACAATGGCGCCGGTGGCGTAGAAGACCACCGAGTTGGCGCCGGCCAGCGCCTGAGCGGCAGCCAGGCGAAGGATATTTTTGTTCTGCACCGCCAGCGGCAGCATGTGTTCTGTAGACATCCGTTGTTTTCACCGGTTTGAGAGTGGCGCCAGGCTGGCCGTCTGGCATCGCGCCCTGTTTGTTGGGTTCCCTGACCGTTACCTTAGCCGCAAAATACGCTTTTGCATCATAGCGAATCGCAATATTACCCGGCGATCTGGCCCCTCTTCTGCGCCAGACCGCCGGGCCTGGCTTCGCCGCCCGTTTTATTCCGGGGATCCGTCGCGTCGCGCGGCGGCAAATTTCGCCGCGATCATCGCGGCCGTCGGCTGGACGCCCCCCAGACTCCACTGCTCCGGGTCATGTTCGTCAATGCGGATCCAGACGGACTGGCGGAACTGCGGATCGCCCAGCCCCTCAATCTCCACCAGCAGATCGGTCATCCGTCGCAGCAGTTCACTTTTCTGTTCCGCGGTCATGATCCCTTTAATGGTTTGCACGTTAACAAATGGCACGCTATGCTCCTTAGCATCTAAGTCTAAAATTCAAACTCAGAGTAGAAGGTCAATCTCGCGATGTCAAAAAATAAATCACTGCCCTACCTCGACCCGGCGCTGTGCGGCCTGGCGGAAGGAGCCAAAATACTCGGCGACCGCTGGGTGCTGCTGATCCTCCGCGAGGCGTTTTACGGCGTGACGCGCTTTGAAACGATGCTGTCGCACACCCATATTACCCGCCAGACGCTCACCACCCGGTTAAAAACCATGACCGAAACGGGATTGCTCAGCAAAGTGCCCTACCGGGAAGCCGGCTCCCGCGAACGGTATGAATATGTTCTGACCGATAAAAGCCGTAGCCTGGCGCTGGTGCTGTTCGCCCTGATGGAATGGGGCCATCAGCACGTGCTGCACAGCGCGCCGCATATAGCATTGGTGGACAGCGCCAGTGGCGAGGCTGTCCATCCGGGGTTTATTACTGCCAGCGGCGCCGTGGCGAGCCCCGCCGCCCTGCAGATCGTCAAGGCAGACGAACGCTAATAGCGCCGCTACAGAACTTTCGTACGCCTCTGGCGAAAGCCGCCGCAAGCGGGTATGTTGCATAGCCACGGTACCCGACGAGCGCGGGACATTTTTGTTTCATCGAACGGTGCGATAAAGGATGAAGGTATCCGGCAACCCCGACCCGGCCATTCCGACGCGCAGATCGCGCATGCTAAAGGTAGAAAATGTCGCTTCGTTCTCTGCGGGCTTTATGTCTGACCAGCTTTTTTATTGCTGATGTGCGCGACGGCCTCGGCCCGTTTCTGGGGATCTTTCTCACCCAGCGTCACTGGCAGGCGGAGGACATTGGCCTGCTGATGTCCGTCGGCGGTATCGCTGGCCTGCTGGCGACCCTGCCCGCCGGCTTCATCACCGACAGCTCGCGGCATAAGCGCTTGCTGCTGGCCGGGGTCTGCCTGGCGATCACCTTCACCACCCTGTTGCTCTGGTTTAGTCAGAAGACCAGCGTGGTCGCCCTCTCGCAAGTCGCCAGCGGCATCTGCGCGGCCTTTGTCGGACCGCTGATCGCCGGGATTACCCTCGGTCTTGCCAGACAGCGCGGCTTTAGCGCCCAGATGGGGAAAAACGAAGCCTTCAACCACGCGGGGAATTTCTTCACCGCGCTAATGGCCGGGGCTATCGCCTGGTACTGGGGCATCGGCGGCATTTTCATTCTGATGGCCTGTACCACGCTGCTTACCCTGGTCGCCCTGCTGGCGATCCGCGGCGGCGATATCGACGATGACGCCGCCCGCGGCATCGAAGCGGCATCCACGCCCTCCCTGCCGGGGTTTGCCATCCTTTTCCGCCATACGCCGCTGCTGATCGCCGGCGTGACCCTGATGCTGTTCCATCTCGCCAATGCCGCGCTGTTGCCGATGCTGAGCATGCGGATCGCCGCCGCGCCGGGACACCTCAATCCCGGACTGTTTGCCGCCGCCACGGTGATTATTTCGCAGGTGGTGATGATCCCGGTGGCCATCCGGGTCGCCGGCAGCATCGACAAATACGGTTACTGGCGATGCATTCTGCTGGCGCTGGTGATCATGCCCATACGGGCGGCGCTGGCGGCGTCCAGCGACGCCCCGGCGATGATGGTCCCGGTGCAAATTCTTGATGGCCTGGCGGCAGGGATTTTGGGGGTGGCGGTGCCCAGCTTTATCGTCTTGCTGCTGCGCGGCAGCGGGCACGTTAATGCCGGACAGAGCGTGGTGATGCTGATGCAGGGCGCCGGGGCGGCAATGAGTCCGGCGTTAACCGGGTCTATCGCCGGGCACTACTCCTTTGCCACCGCCTTCGGCGTGCTGAGCGTTATCGCGATTGTCGCCCTGATGGTATGGTGGCGCAGCGCTCAGCTGCTCACCGCCTCCGCGTCACCACCAATCGGCGAGAGCGGGCAGTAACCTACGGCACAGCGACCTGGGGAGAGAGGAAATCGTCAGGCGGGCAGCAGCCCCCTGCTGCCCGCCTGACGTGTGAGTGGCGTTAATTCACCCGCGCAGACAAGGTAATTTGCTGCAGGGCATTCGCCATATTAATCTGAATCAGCTCTTTAAGACCTTCGCGCTTAATAAACTGGCTCCGGTGCTTACTTTTCACCTCTTCAATACTCTTTTTGATCTCTTGCGCCGGCAGTTTATACCAGCCGCGAGCCTGTTTCTCACCGCCCATTTCCAGCCACAGCGATGAATAACTGGCTTTCACCAGATCGCTTTTCACGTGGTAATCAGAATCGATGGCGTAGACCGTGGAGATGTTGAAATATCGCAGCAAACCATACAGCACGCTCATGATGATATTTTTCGGCCGCGCGCCATGCAGCTCTTTAGTCAGCACCTTCACTTCGTCATTGGTGATATCTTTCCCGCCCTGAATGCCGCCGATATAAGCGCGGCCATCGTCGGTGCAGGAAAAACAGACGCTATAGACGCGCCGGTCGCCAAGAAACAGCTGCAGCATCAGCTCCCCTTCCTCCTGAAACGGCGAGGCCAGCAGCTTAACGTCAAGCTTATCGCCATTTTTCAAGGGAATAGAAAACATCTCGCGGCCAAAATCCGCGACATTGTAGAGCTGCGGCAGGACATCAGGGTGAAACGTTTTCTCGATGAAATTCAGTGAACCATGGGCAATATCCAGTTTGCGTCGTTTTGACAGCCGTTTATTGAGATACGCTTTAAACGGTTTATCCTCAAAAGGCACCAGTCCTTTGGTCACCGCGGTCAACCGCGCGCACTGATATTTCGCACAAAATCCTTGATATTCTCTGTATTTACCTCCTGCGAGCGAGAGCTCTCTGCATTTTCGTAAAATTTTTTTATAGCTTATTTTGACCTGACCGATCACTTTATTATGTTTACGCCATTCTTTGATGGCGCCTGCAACAGTATGTTCCATTGATTAAGATCCATAGATTCATCCATAATCGCGGCCATATTAACATAAAAGCGTTTCGTCAACGCTTAATTACTCCTTCGTTGTCCTTTCATTTAATATTTAGGCAGGAAATTATCCTGGCGACGTTATTTGTCGTTAAACTTATTCTGTCAACGATGAATTATGGTAGGTAACGCCCTCCGCTCAGCGACTTAACGCTCTGTGCCTTCGGCGCGAAGCGCGGCTACATCCGCTGGCGGTTATGCCCTATACTTGACCCTGATTCAAAACCAGCAACGATAGGTAACTTATGGAAATTGATCTCGACAACCTGGTCTTCAGCGGCCTGGATGAAGCGGAAGAGCGCAACGCGGAGCG
>NZ_JAGRQY010000246.1:0-3990 GCF_018223905.1 Klebsiella sp. 28 | reverse complement strand
CGGCGGCGGGCTGCCCGGCGATCGGGAAAGCGTGTACTGGGTCAATATCCAGGAGACGCCTCCCGCAGCCGTCGGCACGCATACGCTGCAATTTGTCGTCCGTACCCGCCTGAAGCTCTTTTATCGTCCGCCCGCCATAACCACCACCCTCGCCAGAGAGGTGCAAAAGCTGCAGTGGCAGCAGAGCGGGAATAACCTGCGCTTTACCAACTTAGGCCCACTGCATATCACCCTGGTCAACGGGGCGCTGATCGATAATAAAGGCCACCTCTCGCCGATAAGAAACGTGATGCTCCGGCCATACAGCAGCCATACCGTGATGACCACCGACAGCACTCGCCTGTACCAGTTGAACTATATCGACGACTACGGCGCGGTGGTGCCCATCCCCCTGCAGAATGCCCATGTGCCGCCCCAGGCTAGTTATACTCCAGGGCGAAAGTCACCATGCTGTTGGCCGTACCGGCTCCCACCGTGGCGTCAGTCTGCACATACTGGGCGTTGAAATTGATCGCCTCGGCGGTACCGGCGCTGGCGCCGGTCACCCTTTTCAGGATCGGCAAGTTGCTGGCCTCATTGATCTTAACGCTGGTGCCGTCGGGCACTGCCGCACCGGGGTTATTGCCGTAGGTCAGCTTCACGCCGACGCCGCTGGCGCTGTTGCTGGCCTGGCTCAGGGCCAGGGTATCGCTCTCCACGCTGACGCCGAAAAAGCCGATGCGCACGTCGGTCGGCGTCGGACAGAAGACCGGAATCGAAAAGCGCTTCGCCTGGCCGCCGGTAGTCCCTTTGCCATGAAACTCCCCCCGGTTAACCGTACCCAGACTGACCTGGATCGTCGATGTCGCTACCTGGCAGCTGCCGCTGCTGCCAATGTCCACATTCAGGGCGGCGATATCGATGCTGACCGGCGCGCTGGCGACAAAGCTAGCGCTTGCGCTGGTCTGCTGTTCAATGGTCATCTCCCCCACCTGCGGCAGCGGCGGCGAGTTGGTATGCGTCCCGTCCGCCAGTTGCACCGTTCCGGTTTTATAGAAGGTTACCGCAATCCTCACCGTGGTTTGCTGCTGCGTCATCAGCGCCGGGAGCGTCGCACTGTCGCATACCACCACCGACTCGCCGCCGGCGGAGTGGCTGCCATCGATGGCACGCATCGGGCCGCCGGCGCACTGGAAGCTGAGGGCGTAACCAATGCCGTCGATAGCGCTGGGGTAGACATGCTGTCCGTTAATCACCATCGGCGAGCCGCCGGTTTTCAGCTGCTTATAGACGATGCGTTTGGCGCTCGCCGTCGGCAGCTGCAGGTCGCAGGAAAAAGGGATCCCGCTGCCGTTATCCGCCATCGCGCTGGTCATCTGGGTATTGACCGGCAGCGTGGGTAAATACTTGATATTAGGAATATTGACCGTGGTCTGGCCGATATTTGCGCGGCAGGTTTCAGCCCGCACGCCGGGAAGATAGGCGCTCAGCCCCAGCAGAAAGAGGAAAGGAAGTAGACGAAAAACAGATTTCATAGCCGCCTCAGCGTGTCTGGCACAGTCCGGAGACGGTTTTCACCGTGTTCAGACTCTGCTGTGGGTTATCCGGAAGATGAAAATGCAGCCTGCAGCTCTGCGACTGGTTGTTCACGACCCAGCTCACCGCCAGGGTCCCCTCCTGCGGTACACCGCTGAGGTACACCTGGCCGCCGTCAGCCACCATGCCGCCCGGCGGATTGCCGCTCTCCTCCGCCGTGACCAATTGCGCGCTGGCGCCAAACGGTAACGGCCCCTGGGCATTGCGGAGGGTAAACAGCACCCGGTTGCCAATGTGGGTCCGGTAGTTGGCCATCACCACCGCGCCGCCGCTGGGGATCACCGTCTGCCCCTGCTGGTCGACGTCGGTATCATCCGCCATCGACTCCGTGTCGAGGGTAATGACATTTTTCCGATAGGCGGTGAGGGACGGCACCACGGCATAGCCGCGCCAGTCGGTGTGCACATTGTTGCCGTTTTGTACCGCCACCCCGGCGGCCCCCGGCGCGCGGACGATGGCGAAGCTCTCACCCACCGTCTGGCCGAAAGTGACCCCGTGCGGATGCGCGACCACCGAGCCGGCGCCTCCCCAGGTCAGCTGGTTGCTGGCGGCGTCATGGCGATAGCCAAGCTGGGCGTTGCCGAAGCCGCCGTGGTAGTCGAGAGCAGCGCTGCTATTGCTGCCTCGTCCCTGATTGCCATAGCCCTGCTGAACCGAGTAGAACAGGTTCGGCCGCGACGGCACCGCGCCATACAGCGACACCTGCTGCGAGGTATAGCCATTGCTGTCCGAGGTGGTGTTGTAGCTCACCGCGCTGTCGGACAGCGGACCACCCAGCGGAATATTGATATTGAAAGACCAGGAGCGATCATTTTTTTGCTGACCGCTGGCGCGGGTGTAGTAATAGCCCACACCCCAGGAGATCCCTTTCCAGGCGCTGTAGAACCCGAGATGTACCGTCTCATCCCGGCTCTGCCGGTGCCAGTATTCCTGCGACCAGGCGGAAACCGCCAGACTCCCCAGATCGCCAAGGCTTTGTGACACCGAGATCTCTTCCCGTCGGCGCCGGTTGTCCACCTGCCCCTGCGCGCTTTCCAGGGCGCTGGCTTCGGCAAAATCGTAATAGCCGCTGGAGGAGTAGCGATAGCTGGCGAGGCTGAATGCGGTGCCCGAGCTGACAAAATTTTTCTGATACTGAGCGCGCAGCGAATGGCCCGTATAGCGCTTGCCCGACGGCGTACGGGTGACGGCCTGGGTGACATCCCCTCCCAGCGATCCGAACTCGCCAAAACCGCGGCCCAGGCCCAGCGCCCACGCCTGATAGTCCCGGGCCAGCTGCGTACCACCGTAGAGGGTGAATCCCGCCGTCAAACCGTAGAACAAAGTGCCCTGCAGAAATTCCGGCGAGCGCACCGACTCCCCCCCGGAGTGGTAGCGGCCGGCGCTGAGACTGAATTTGCCGCGCCCTTCGCGCAGCATATATGGCACCGCGGAATAGGGCTGGGTAAAGGTACGCACCACGCCATTGCTCTCGGTCACCTTCACCTCCAGATCGCCGCTCTGCGAGGTGGGGTAGAGATCGCTGATGGCGAATGCCCCCGGTGACACAAAGGTCTCGTAGATCACATACCCGTGCTGAGAGACGGTCACTTTGGCATTGCTGTGCGCCACGCCACGAATAGTGGGGGCAAAGCCACGCTGGCTGTCCGGGAGCATCTCATCGTCAGACATCAGCTGTACGCCGCGAAACTGTATGCTGTCAAACACATCGCCGGTGGTATAGGTATCGCCGATCCGCAGCAAGCTCTTCAGCGAGCGGACATCGCGCTGCAGCCAGGTGCTCTGGGTATCCCAGTGCCGGCGCTGCTGGTCATACTGCATTGAGGAGATGTTGCGCAGTCGCCAGGCGCCCAGGTTGAGGCCGCTGCGTAAATTGAGATAGTTTGAGCGGCTGCTCTCCCCTTCGTCGGCGTTCTTTATTTGCGCGCCGGAAAAATAGTAATCGACAAACGCGGCCGGCACGCCATCGTCCCAGCGCGACGGATCGACATAGCCGCGGCTTTGCACGTTCATCGCCGCCTGGGGAATACTCAGCGTCAGGCGCTGGTTAGCGAAGGTGAAGCGGCTGCTGGCGTCGGGAATAAACTTCTCGATCCGGGTGAAGGTCTCACCCTCATGCAGCGTTTGAAAAGCCGGAAACGCGCTAACGTTAACCCCATACTCCGCCAGCTGCCCGGGCGTCAGCACCGGCTGCAGCTGCCCGCCATCGTCAACAAAGGTGATATTGGCCTGGCCCAGCTCCTGGTCGTTAACCACCACGGTGACAGGATAAGTCCCCGGCTGCTGCCCGCCGGGTTTGGCGAAGTAGTGCAGATCGGAGGTTTGCTGCTGCGGGTCGGCAAACTCCAGCGCCGCCGGATCAAAATAGTCGTCGGCCAGCGCCCGGCTCAGCGGGCTGAGACAGCACATCATCGT
>NZ_JAGRQY010000245.1:0-2058 GCF_018223905.1 Klebsiella sp. 28 | reverse complement strand
GTACACGTCCCAATGCATCTTTAATATCAATAGCTCAACGGTTTTCAGATATTATTGTAGTGTTTTTGGGGTTATATTTTGTTTGTCTAATCCATAGTTTTGATTTTGATTATCATAAGATATTGATCATATTAATTACACTTGTTTGTTTTCAAATGATTGGTGGAATGACAGATTTTTATCGTTCTTGGAGGGGAACAAAGCTTTCTTTTGAGATTTTTCTAATTATTAAAAATTGGTCTGTTTGTATATTCTTATCTTTAGGGGTTGGTTTTTTCTTCAAAATAAATGAGATCAGTATTCAATATGTATTTGAATGGTATGCCATAGTCTGTATTGGATTCATTTTATCACGCTCAGCAATAAGATGTTTCTTGGCTTTAATTCGTCACATTGGATATAATAGACGATATATTGTAATTGCTGGAGATCTGCCTGTTGGACAAAATTTGGCGAAAGGCTTCTGTGAGCAACCTTGGTTAGGTCTTGTGGTGTTGGGCGTATATAATGATAACAAAACTAACATAACATCTGAAATCCCTTATTTGGGTGATCTCGACCAACTTGTAAAGGATGCTAAAAGTAAGAGGATAGACCGCATATATATATCTATGCCAATGAGTGAGGAAGTGAAGATAAAAAAACTTATTAACGAACTTACTGATACAACCTGTTCGGTGATATTGATCCCAGATATTTTCACTTTTAATATCCTTCAGTCTCGTACTGAGGAAATAAATGGAATTCCTGTTGTACCTCTGTTTGATACTCCTTTAAATGGTATCAATATGGTTATTAAAAGGCTTGAAGATATTGTCCTTTCAGTTGCTATCCTTGTTTTAATATCACCTATTTTATTAATTATATCTGCTGTTATAAAAGCGACTTCATCCGGCCCTATTATATTTAAACAAAAAAGGTATGGGATTGATGGTAAACCGATAAAGGTATGGAAATTTCGAACCATGACAGTTATGGAAGATGGTGGAGATGTTGTTCAAGCGACAAAAAAAGATGCTAGAATTACACCAGTTGGTAAATTCTTACGTAGTACGTCTCTTGATGAATTGCCCCAGTTTATTAATGCATTGCGTGGTGAGATGTCCATCGTAGGCCCTCGTCCGCATGCTGTTGCTCATAATGAACAGTATCGAAGCCTTATTCAAGGCTATATGTTACGTCATAAAGTCAAACCAGGTATCACTGGATGGGCGCAGATTAATGGATGGCGTGGTGAAACGGATACTTTAGAAAAAATGGAAAAGCGAATCGAATATGATTTGGAGTATATACGAAACTGGAGTATCTGGTTTGATCTGAAAATTATATTCTTGACAATCTTCAAAGGATTTGTACATAAGTCTGCTTATTGAGTTTTTTATACAAGCTACTTCAGGTGATGAGGTAGCTGTTGTTTTTTTTTCATGCTATGATCATATTTTTAATTTAATTTTTTTCTTTCCTAAATCCTTTTAATTAGGTTGATATTTATATGTCAATAAGTGTAGGTATTGCTCTAGCCACCTATAATGGTGAATCTTTTTTAAATGAGATGTTAAATTCTATTGAAAAACAGACTTATAGTAATTTCATGATTCATATATGTGATGATGGCTCATCAGATAAAACGTTAGAAATTATTAGAGGGCACAATCTATTTTTAAAAAATAAAATACAGATTCATTTAACCTCCGGTGGGAATGGAGCAATGAGAAATTTCAGAAGAACTTTGAGCTATTGTACTGAAGAGTTTATTGCCCTTTGTGATCAGGATGATTATTGGGTATCTGATAAGCTTGAGAAAATGTTGCAAAAATTTGAGGGAAAGGATTCCAATATTCCTATTTTAGTATTTTCCGACTTGCAAATTGTTGATGGTTCGTTAAATCAAATCCACGCTTCTTTTTTTACAAGTTCTAGTAAAAGTTCATTAAGTAAAAAACCTCAGGATTTTTTTGTTAATAACCATATTCCCGGTTGTGCTATGCTTTTTAATTCTAGTGCAAAAAAATGTTTTGAGCCAATCCCTGATAATGTAAAAATGCATGATTGGTGGAT
>NZ_JAGRQY010000244.1:0-3030 GCF_018223905.1 Klebsiella sp. 28 | reverse complement strand
CACCCGGTAGCGCCCCTGCCCGTCAAGGTGAGCGTAGATATCATTTTTCTCCCCAGACCGCGCACGTCGTCCATCATCGTGCGCCAGTAAATCCCGACTTCTTGACTGCCAAAATTAAAGCTCGGTCATAAGTGGCAATAAGCCAAGATCCAGAAGCTTAATTTCAATGTCGTTAGCTTTACCTATGTGTTCTTTATTGTTTCCATCGAATATTTCCTCAGTAGACACAATAATGGTGCCTTTTTGATTGTCGCCATCCATTACCGGCACAACTCTGGCTGCTTCTGGAATTAATTCAGTTAAGACTATGTGGGGGATGTATAACATCCAACCTACAGCCAGTCTGTCAGGGAATACGTTTCGCCCGAACAGATTGTATCCATTTGAATCGATGCTTATATGTGAACAATCAAAAAATAAAGCCAAATGTGATAAGAGCGTTATAAATCGGAGCAATGAATTTTCATCATTATTTACAACTAAACTTAACTCCACGGAAACCCTATTTTTTTGTTCGTAAAACATTTTTCTATAAGAGATGCCACAGCTGTGCTCATCATCATTGGCATCCCAAACGCTATCTACAAACATCGGCATATTTTTTTTATATCGGCGCTCCCATTTCAAACGAGTGTTATCTGTGATACCTCCATTCTGAAAAGCTATCTGATTTAGAGCTTGCTTTCTGGAATAACCCGTTTCATACCAATTCTTTTCCACCTGAAATAACTTATTAAGTTGCGCTATGATAAATGCAAAGTGTTCAATTATTTGTGAAAACTGAATGTCATCATTTTTGGTACGATAATCAAAGTTTACTATAAAACGTGTATCCATAATCAAGGCTCCCATCTGACAACAATATCTTTAAATCTTATGAAGATTTTTGAAAAATAGTAGCAACTCATTGGCTGCATAAAAATCCAAACTACTTTTAAAGGTTGATTAACTGTCGCAACAGCTTGATGACGCCCGGCTTGATTAATTGCACTGTTATCCCCTCGCCACCACTCTTTTTTTGTACCATCAGCCCTGAAAAACTGATCATATCTCGCCTTCGCCTCCCAGAACTGACAAAGCTTATCTTTCCAGCCATCAAACGATACACCACAATACTTAAATTCCTGTATCTGTTTAGTTTCTGGATTATAGTACGTCCCACATATTCTCGTCTGGTAGCTAATCGTTACCGCACTCCAGCGCGAACAGCGTCTCACCATCGGCATCACCTTGCCCTCAGGCGGGCAGTTATCACAGGTCTTTTCATCCGTCTTCGCCTGTGCCCCCGCTTTCGTGTCTACACCTTCGTAACTGACCGTTTCGGAGTAATCTATATCATCTTCCCAGAAATCACCGTGCGTCTCCGCACTGACCGCCATGGGGTCATTCAGCATCGGATCATAAGGTTTTCCCTGATAGTCAAACCCTCCGGTCCCCTGACGCGACCCACTACCTGAGCCAGGATAAGACATATCCTCTTCTTCCCAGCCGCCATGGGTGCTTCCTGCTCCGGGAAATGTTGCTGTTCCGGTTGAGCCACCTGCCACACCGACGCTTCCGGTAGCCGCGCCCCCCATTCCCCCGGTAACTACTGGTGGAAACATAACCATCAGAGTCCCCTCCTTTCCCGGTTTATCATCACATGCATATAATCTTCAACCCGCTGATCAACTGAATAACTATTCGGTGTTCTCAGCCATTTATCCACTTCGGGCTTCAAATAAAAACCGGGCCAAAATGCCTCCAGAAACAAAAAATCTCGCTTCACATTCTTTTCTTTCAGCGGAAGGGTATTGGCATAATCCAGTGCCTTTCTCAGGCGAACATGGAACGTGTCGTCCGGTTCGTTAATCCCCGGAAATTTCCTCTTCAGTCTTTGCGCGGTATCGCGAACAAAATCATCACCTTCCATTTTGTCCACACCGGCACACTGCTCTTCAGACAGCTTCAGCATATGAATTCCCTTTGTTTAAATGACCAGACTTTCCCGTCCACTATTGTCAACCATTCCTGCATTAAACCTGTCAGCTTCTGGTGTTGCAGGTCGTTCAGCATCGTTGCCAGACGAACCTGAACGCGTGGATCCTGGAAACGCAGCAAAGCAGCCCGACCATCCGGCAGCCCAACATTCATATTGTTCTTCAGATGAACCACCTGTTCCGTGAGTGCAGAAGACGACAATATCCAGGAAACAGAGGGCAGCGCAGTTTCCAGATGACACAGCTTTTCACTGATATCCATCGCACAGCTCATCTGAATTATCCAGGGGCCAGCAAAAGCGATGCGGGAATCCGGCCAGGTATCGAACAGAGGCATGGCGGCGGGTTGTGGAGCGGACAGGCCCTCACCGAAATACCGCTCATATTGCAGACCGTCCACCAGGGCATACAATGTCACTTTTGTTGAGTAAATCAGGTGTTGAGCCGCAAGACTAAAGCTGTCACTGCTCATGATTCACCTCTTACAACAAAAGTATCGCCATTCATCGTCGCTTTCATCAGGCAGCTCAGGCAGATACCGCCACCCGTTGTAGCCTTAACCGGTATTGATGCAGCGGCAGCTGCCATCGTCCTTTTCACCTTCCGTATATACGTCGCCGTCGTGCCATACTCGACCCTCCCGGCCTCAAGTCGCAGATAGCTCCCGCCACCAATCAGCGTGATACGCTTCTTCCCGGCAAACGAAATATCACTCGCTGAGCTCAGCGTCAGTTTCTTCTCTGCAAACAGCCGCAGGCTGGCATTCTGCGCCTGCACCTCCACTGGCCCTTCTCCGGATTTCAGACTCAGCTGGCCGGTCCGGGCAAAGAGCCCAAGCTTCTCCCCGGCCAGTGCGGTCATGTTACCCATGACACCGGCACTGATATCGCCCCCGGCATTAATGGCGACATTCTTCGTGGCCGTCATTTGCAGACGCTCCCCGCTGGTGAGAGCCATGCCTTCCGGGGCCGAGAACAGCACGACTTCATTGAGCGGTTTCAGCCTCTGCTCAAACATCTCTATCTGGCTGTCCACATCCACCTTCAGCGCC
>NZ_JAGRQY010000243.1:0-2213 GCF_018223905.1 Klebsiella sp. 28 | reverse complement strand
ACGATTGGCGTTCCTAGCCCCTGCAAACACTAGTTTGCCGCCGCCAATTGTCGCGATGGCCGCTTTAAGCCTCACGGGGTGTAAAGATGGTCTTGGTATCGGAGAAGAAGCTTTATGAAAGAAAAAATAAGCAAGATTGATAAAAATTTCTATACTGACATTTTTATTAAAACATCATTTCAAAATGAATTCGAGGCAGGGGCTAGGAACGACAATCGTTCAGTGAAACTCCCCTATATCTATCGAAGAAGAAGCTTGCTCTATTATAGATATAATTTCAGGGAAAAGGAAGCGTAAATTCTCGGCTATCTTATCAGCATTTTCTTGCTCTAACTTAGCTATCGTAAAATCCAAAAAACTGGTAACCCAGCCACTAGTTTTTGTGGTATAGGGGAGTAAGAATTTAAGCTCATTGCTTTTATATTTCTTTATTGTGGCTGTAATAGATGGGTCTATTCTTTGACAGCTTTTTTTCAGATTCATTTCTAAACTTATAAGTGTGGCAGTTTTTCCTCCAAAAAGAAGTCTAAATAGGGTTGTAATTTCTTTATTGTTTTTAAAATCTCCTTTAATGCTTTTTTTAATTAAAAAAAGAGCCCTTTTTTTAACCTTGAATACCAGCTTTTGCTCCACTGGATCTAATATACTTAAATGAGTTGAGAGAACAAAAGCCGAATTTAATATACTTATAGCTCCATCTTTAAGATTGTACGTTCTCATTAAGCCAGCAAACATTTTTTTAGGGTTTTCATTATTGACGTCTAGCTGGTTAAAAACGATATGACAAATCCATCTGTAAAAGTATTTTAAAGAATGCTCATTTATTAATGCACCCTCTATTGTAGTTGTCATATAATTAAGGTTAAATGATTTTAACAGTTTATTGAAATCCCTCACAAAATTTTCAATTTTAAATGTTTTGAAAAACAAGCCATCAACCGACATTTCCTTCTTAGACTTATCCGCTCTTATTATTTCCTTTGCGCTGTCAATTTTTTTTATTAAGGATGGATTATAAAACTTTAAACTGCCTTTTCGTATTAGTTTATTAACTAGAGAAACATCACCATCCAGACTTAATATTTCATTTTTATAGTCAAGCTTAATCACCTTGTCTATATCTTTAACAATTAAAAAAGGAATTGCTGCTTGAGAATAAGTTGGGTTTATATTTCTCAACATAACATCATCACTGGCGTATATGTCAATCCTGCCTAAATCAGGATAAATTCTAGCTAAAGAACTATTTTGGAAGACTTCCATTTCAGTGGAACCTTCTACGAAAAGAATATACTCACTGAAAAAAAGTCTAGCTTCATTATCGCTAAACATATTTATAAAACGCAAATCACTATATTGTGAGTTTAATTTAGATATCTTTGTGGAGTGTTTATTCTTTTTAGAAAAATGCAAAATCTGCTGATCTGTTGAAAAAAGTTTAATAGTTTGCTTTAAAATATTTGGTGCATGGGTGCTGAAAATTAAACAAGGATAAGGTGTTGAGTATTTTCCTGATTCCTTTTCGGGAACGCTTTTTTTATATCTATTATAAGTTGTGTGAATTGTTGTAATAAATTGCTCGCCAAGTTTTGGATGTAGTCCTATCTCGGGTTCGTCTATATATATGGTAGGTGTTATGAACTCGGTTCGTGATAACGAAATGAGCAACTTAATAATTGTTTCAATATATTTATGTGAATTTGTTCCATCAGACTGATGAAGGATATCTTCACCTGAGTTCGTGAAAATATGACCTTTCAATGCTATCTTAATATAATTAATTACTTTCTCTTTATAGGTGTATGGTTTTGTGTCAATTACATCAGTAATGCGAGTGATGTATTTTTTGTAGTCGCCATCTCTAGATGAAATATTTTCATCTAAAAATTTCAGGATTTCATCTTCGCTTATTTTCTGAAAGTTGAAGGAGTTAATGCTACTTATTATTCTCCATATGTCTTCCCAGTTGTATAAATCCATTCTACGTGTGTCTATATAAAAAAAAGGGAAGATAATTTTAATTAGGGATAAAAGTTTTTTATCTTTCGTAGACCATGATATTGAGTCATCATTTGATATTGTAAGTGTTAAGGAATATTCGCTATTTTGTTTTTTTCTTTCGGGTGCGAAAAGTGCGGTGAATTTATTTTTATTTGGTTCTTTAAAAAGAGTGTTGTATATATGTTTATGAAATCGAGAGTTATTATTAGTGC
>NZ_JAGRQY010000242.1:0-9872 GCF_018223905.1 Klebsiella sp. 28 | reverse complement strand
CTACTGAGGGTATATCGATTGCGGTGATATTTTTATTATTATTTATATTTAAGGTAAATATAAATATTCCTGACGGAGGGATTAATTCGCTAATTAATATTCAACAGGAAAATAATAAAAGGGTCGCTTATGGAATATTCCTTCTACATGTGATGACCGAGAGCAATAAAGCTACCTTGGGTTGAATTCAGATATTATTTAGGGCCAGGCGTTACCTCCCCCTGACTCTTTCGCTTTATGATAAACATCCCTTGACCAAAAATATCATCTGACTTCGAAACTCTCGCGGGCAGGGGAGATATTTCCTTTCCCTGAAGCGGCAGGTAATAAATCCAGCTGAACACACGGCGGATGAGGGATATCCGTCCGGGCATTTGGTCCTGTCTGCAGACCAATGAAAGCGAAAGGCACAGGAGGTGCAATGAAGATTTTCCGCCCATTATGGCGCGACGGGGCTTTTCTGGTCCCGCAGCAGTTTCAGCAACAGGCCCGCTGGGACGCGCACGTCGCCGATACGGTCTCCCGCATGGCGCTCGCCCACCCGTGGGGGGTATTGCGCGCGGAGTTTGACGCGAGCGCGCTCACCCTTTCCCGGCTCAACGCTACCCGGCTGATCGTGCGTTTCGCCGACGGAACGCTGATTGACACCGAGCTGGCGGATATTTTGCCACCGGTCCGCGATGTATCGGACGTGATGCAGGACAGCGTGGAGGTTCTGCTCGCTCTGCCGCTGCTCAGCGCCAGCGGCGGCAATCTTGATGACGGCCAGGAGAGCGCCCGCCCGCGCCGCTGGCGCGCCGAGCAGGTGACCGTCCAGGAGCTGGCCGGCCATGAACGCAGCGAGCTGGCCGTTCTGCGGCACGCGCTAACGCTGCGTCTCTCCACCGAGGAAAATGCAGCCTTCCTCACCTGCCCGGTAGCGCGTCTGGTGCGCGACGCCCAGGGGCAGTGGATCGTTGACCCGGAATTCATCCCGCCGCTGCTGTCGCTGGCGGCAAGCCCGACGCTGGTTAGCGAGCTGGGTGAGCTGTTACATCGCCTGCAGGCCCGACGCAGACGCCTGATGGCCATGCGTCGTGAAAGCAATGCGCGGATGGCTGATTTTGCCGTGGCGGATGTTTCCCTGTTCTGGCTGCTCAACGCGCTGAACAGCGCTGAACCGGTGCTCAGCGAGCTGCATCAGGACCCTTCGCGCCATCCGGAGCTGCTCTATCGCGAACTGGCCAGGCTGGCCGGCAGTCTGCTGACTTTCTCCCTTGAACATCATCTGGAAGCAATCCCCCGCTACCGACATGCCTCGCCAGAGCAGGTATTCCCACCGCTGTTTGCCCTGCTGGATACGCTGCTCGAAGTCAGCCTGCCCTCAAGGGTGATCGCCATCGTTCTGGAGCAGGGCGCCGACCGGGAGATCTGGCGGGGCAGGCTGCACGATGCGCGTCTGCGCGAGGGGGCGGATTTTTATCTGTCGGTGCGCTCTTCACTCCCCCCTCACCAGCTACAGAGCCGCTTTCCGCAGCTCTGTAAGGCGGGTAGCCATGATGATGTCGCCGAGGTCGTCAATATTGCCCTCAGCGGCATCGCGATCAAACCGCTGAGCCATGTGCCGGCGGCCATTCCGCTACGTCTGGAAAACCAATATTTCGCTCTGGATCTCTCCACCGATGCCGCCCGCGCGATGCTGGAGGCTGGCAACTGCACCTTCTATACCCCGGAATCGCTTGGCGACGTGAAACTTGAACTCTTTGCGGTACTGCGCTCATGAATACCTCTGAAAGCGATCTGATCAACAAAACTTTTTACCCGGGCTGGCTGATGGTCAGCCAGTTACGCTGCGGCCAGCCGGTGACCGATGGCGAGGCGCTCTATCGCCAGGCCTGTCGATGGGTGACCGAGGCGCGCGAGGCGCTGACGGCGGGGGGAGTCAGTGAAGCCAGCGCTGAGCAGATGCTCTATGCCTACTGCGCGCTGCTCGATGAGAGCGTCCTCAACCGCGCCAGTCAGGATGATGGCTACCGCAGGTGGCGCAAGGATCCGCTGCAGGCGCGCTTTTTCAGCACTCTCAACGCCGGGGAAGAGCTCTGGGAACGGATCCGCCAGCTGCTGCGAGAGCCCACGGCGGATGCGGCAGTGCTGACCTGCTTCTTTCGTACTTTACAGCTGGGATTTGTCGGACAGTACCGCGCCGAGGATGACGAACGGCGTGAGGACGTGGCGCAAGCGCTTGGCGCGCGGGTCCCGCCGTTCAGCCTGACCCAGGAGGCGCCGGTGGTGGTTCGTGCCTCCCGGCTGCGCAGCGGACGGCGGATGTACTGGTGCGGCTGGGCGGCTGGCATTGTGGCGCTGGCGGCGCTGTGGTTGACCTTCTCCTCCGTGCTGTCACAGATGGTGGCGCAGATAGCAGGGCAGGGATAAGAGATGCGTGATAACGCCCGTCGTCTGCTTACGATACTGACCGTCATCCTGGCCCTGTGGCTGGTGCTGGGCTTCTGGCCGCTGTCCATCGGCAACCAGGTGATCTTCAGTCTGTGCATCCTGCTGGCGGGCGGCGCGGCGCTCTGGCGTCAGCGTCGCCGGGCAGTCAGCCGTCAGCGATCGGAAATCGTCCTGCCGCCCGAGGATTTTCAGGGGGCGGTGGTTCTGGTCTGCGGGGATACCGACGGTCTGTTTCCCGGGCGTTCGGCGCACGGCGAAACCCGTCACGGCTGGTATCTCCGGGGTGACAGCGCGGAGCAGTTGCCGCGGCTGGCGCAGTACCTGGCGGCGGCGCGTCCGGCGCTGGTATCGCAGGTTTCCGTGCTGCTGGCGGTGGTACCGGAGCACCACCCCTCCGGGGAGCATCTGGCGCAGTCGCTGCGCGACTGGCGGCGGAGTATCGTTGAGTGCCGAACCTGGCTAAACGGTCTGCCGCCGGTGTGGAGCGTGTTCTGGGTGACGCCGCCAGGCGGCCAGGCAGGGGAAAGCCGCTGGTTTACCATCACGCCGGAGAGGGCTGGTCTCCAGGTGCAGCAGAAGGGACAAGCGCCCCAGTCGGTTGCCGGGTGGCAGCGGGAGGGCAGCTCTGCCTCACGCCTGCATCAGACGCTGTGGCTGGAGAGCATTCTGACCTTGGCCGAAAACGCTCTTTTCCGGCCATTCCGCGCCCGGCAGGCGGAACTTCCTCCGCTGAACCTGTGTGCCGCGGGCATCTGCCTTACGCCGGTGGCGGCGGTGGCGAATAACCTCTGGCAACAGCAAATCGCCGCGATCACCACGCTCTCCCCGGGCAACGACGCGGCGCCAGGTCCTCACCCGCTGCCGGATCTTCTTCTGTCGTCACTGCCGCACCGCCACGGGGTCAGCCGCCGGATGCGCGATGTTGGTCTTGCCGCTGGCGTGGGCTTCCTCTTTCTGGCGCTGGCGATGCTGGCTTCCTTTATCAACAACCAGCGCCTGGTGCGCAGCGTCGGCGATCATCTGGCGGTGTATCACCGCCTCAGCGGCACGCCGCCGACGCCGAAGCTGCAGGCGCAGCAGCGTCTGCGTGCCGACAGCCGCCTGCTGGATGACTGGTTGCGCCGGGGGGAGCCGCTGCGTTATCGGCTGGGGCTGTATCAGGGGGGGCGGCTGATCCCCTTCGTGGAAGCCGCTATCAATGACTGGGCGCCGCCCCCGCCGCCGCGTCCGGTCATTAAGCAGGTTGTGCAGGGGCCGCAGACGATCCGCCTCGATAGCATGGCGCTGTTCGATACCGGCAAATCGACGCTGAAACCGGGTTCGACAAAGCTGCTGGTGAACTCGCTGCTGGGCATTAAGGCCAAACCCGGCTGGCTGATCGTGGTGGCAGGCCATACCGACAGCATCGGCAACGATAAATCCAATCAACAACTCTCCCTGAAGCGTGCCGAGGCGGTCCGCGACTGGATGCGCGATACCGGCGATGTGCCGGAGAGCTGTTTTGCGGTGCAGGGCTACGGCGCAAGTCGTCCTGTCGCCAGCAACGAGACGCCAGAGGGGCGGGCGCAAAATCGCCGGGTGGAGATCAGTCTGGTCCCGCAGAAGGACGCCTGTCTGGCGCCGGGCACGGCCAATACCTCAGGAGCAGAGACTAACGGATTAAAAAGCGAAACCGAGTAATCAGCGACCCCGATCGCGGAGGTTGAACAACAATCTGCCTGCCTGACCTTGTGCGCTACGGGTCCCTGATAAACAGGAAACAGCGATGGGCGGTAGCGTGCCTGCAGCCAGTCAATCTTGTCGGCTAAGCGAAGCCTCTGCGGGGATGAAGCTCGGGAAAGGGGATGGATAAAGGAGATCATTATGGATAGCGCTAAGGACAGTGGCAGAGAAATGCTGGCGGCGATAAACGTTGAAGGCTCCGGTTTCTGGCTGCTTTTTTTATTTCTCAGTCAGTGAATATAAATATCCCTGGGGTTACCTTTTAGTTACGAAACTCCTGGTGGGGTATCTGATATATCGATATGCACATAAATATATTTATGATGAATGAGATGATTATCATTAAACAAAATTAAACAGGGCGTCCTGTGAATTGATTTTTGATGGTCATTACAGCGGAGTAAAACAGGAATATAATGGATACCTCTTCAATAATTACCGGCACCACCCTTAACCGTTACCAGCTGGATATTCCTTCATGTACCGCATCGCTGGATGTGGAAGAATTCAGTGGGGCAGAAAAACTGAGTGAACTTTATTATTACACTATTACGTTTACCAGCGCAGAAAAAAAATATTGATGCCGCACAGCTCCTGAGCAAACCCGCCATGCTGACGATGGGCGGCGGCGCACTGCAGCAGCTGGCGGACTGCAAACGCGTCCATGGCGTGGTGACTGCCTTCCGGCGTATCAGCAGTTCAGAAGATCAGTCGAAATATCAGATAACCCTCGAACCCTTCCTCTCCTTACTGGATAAACAGTTTCGCAGCCACCGTTTTTTCGTGAATAAATCGGTGCCGGAGGTGGTGGAGCAGGTATTGCAGGAACATCACCTACATGACTGGGAGTATGAGTTTAATCTCAAGCAACACTATCCGCGGCGCGAGCAAATTAATCAGTATCAGGAGAGCGACCTGGCATTTATCCAGCGCCTGCTGGCAGAGGTGGGGATATTTTATTTCTTCACCCTGCAGGAAGAGGCCCAGAGCGAAGTGGTCCATTTCGCCGACGCGCAGCGGGCGCTGATGTTCGATAAAACACTTCCTGTAAACAGCCCGTCCGGGATGAGCGACAGCGGTACGGAATCGATATGGGGTCTGAACATCACGCACAATGTCGTAGAGGCGAACGTCACTACCCGGGATTATAACCCCCGCGATGCGCAGAGCGTTCTCCAGTCGGCAACAGCGGATATGACCCGGGGAAATGGTGAAGGCATCACTTACGGTGAGGTATACCACTATAAGCTTCGCCACCGGGAGCGTGGCGATAAAATCGACCCGCAGACGGAGACCGCCAACTTCTATGCCCGCCTCGACCATGAGCGTTTTCTGGCTCACCAGACGCTTATTACCGCGAGCAGTACTGCAGCCTGGCTGGCGCCGGCCCAGGTGCTGACCGTTACCGACAGCCTGCCGTCGACCCTGCCTGCGCCCGTACAGGATCCGCTGTTAATCACCGGCACCGGTTTTACCGCCAGCCGCCGGGAGGCGCTGCGGGTGTCCCTGCTGGCGGTGCCCTACAGCGAAACATTGTGCTGGCGTCCGCCGCTGCTGCCGCGCCCGAAGGTGACTGGCACCATGACGGCGCGGGTGACCAGCGCGAAGGCGAATGATATCTATGCCTGGCAAGATGCGTCCGGCCTGTACCGGGTGAAATTTGACGCTGACAGAGAGGATAAAGGGCAGGGTCAGGAAAGCATGCCGGTGCGTCTCGCCAAACCCTACGGCGGCGACGTGTACGGCTTTCACTTCCCGCTGATCCAGGGCACGGAGGTGGCGATTGCTTTCCACGAAGGCGATCCCGACCGGCCGTATATTGCGCATGCGCTGCATGACTCGCGGCATGTCGACCCTGTGACGGAGAAAAACAGCACCCGCAATGTGATTCGTACTCCGGCCAATAATAAGCTGCGAATGGAGGACAAGCGCGGCGAGGAGCATATCAAGCTCAGCACCGAGTACGGCGGCAAGACGCAGCTGAATTTAGGACATAACGTTGATGCCAGCCGCAAGCTTAGGGGGGAAGGGTTTGAACTGCGTACCGATTCGTGGGGAGGGATCCGCGCGGGGAAAGGGATATTCATTACTGCGGACAGCCAGCCTGAGGCACAAGGGAAAGTGCTGGATATGGCTGCAGTACATTCCTTGTTGACGCAAGCCGTTAGTCAAATGGAGTCTCTTTCACAGGCAGCATCAGCAGCAAAAGCACAGCTCTTGCAATATGAGCAACAACAGGCACTGATGGAAGAGAAGTTACTTGCGCTAAAGCAGGCTGTATTACTGATGAGTGCACCAGAAGGTATTGCTTTAGCCAGTGGAAGTCATCTTCAGGCAGTTGCAAGCGAAAATATTTATATGACTGCAGGGCAAAATGTTGAACTGGGAGCAAAGAAAAATATTACTCTTGCCGCTTCTGAAAAAATATCAATCTTTACCGAAACTGAGGGCATAGAAGCTATTGTGGCCAAAGGCGATCTAATATCACAGGCTCAGTCAGGAAATATTGAAGTAATAGCTAAGCAAAATATTTCGCTGACCAGTACAACAGAGGGTATGACTTTTACAGCGGCAAAAACTTTAACGTTTACCTGTGCTGGCGGGGCATACATTCGCCTGTCCGGAGGAAACATCGAGTTAGGCTGCCCTGGTGATATTATGATGAAGCAAAGTAAGCTTCTCTACAGTGGCCCAGCTTCTATGCAGTCAAATATTCCAGAACTTCCTGATAGTGGTCCACAGTCAATGAGTTTTATGCTCTTAGATGCTCTTGGTAATGCTGCGCCATCTACTATGAAAGTGAGTCTTTTTGATAGTAAATCAAAAGAACAAATATGGAGTTCTGCTTTTAATGATGGAGAGTCAGGTTGTTTTGAACCGCCTGAAAGTGAAAATTTTCATGCAATAATTGGCAATGATAAATGGACGAGCCTTTTTTCTTATAACGATGAGCATGATATTGAGGATGAGACTGATGATGACCTGGATTTCGATGAACATGGCCCGCAATATGATGGTGAATTAAACGAACAAGATAAGGAATAGCCATGGAACAGTATACAGTTCAGAAGGGTGACAGCCTGTGGAAAATCAGTCGTAAATTCGGAATTGATGTTAATGAACTGGCCAATATTAACGGTCTTCTCACTAAAGCAGAGCAGCATATTATCCAGCCCGGTCAGGTATTGAGTTTACCATCAAAAGACAAAGTTTATGATACTCAATTGACTTTGAGGATTTGCGATCTCGTCTGGCGCCCGCTTGGCAATGCAAAACTCAGACTCACTTTTGATGGTAAGACGTATGATTACGTAACAGACAGCACTGGTGTTGTCGCTGGTCTGCTTATTGAAGACAGTACCAAAGGTATAAAGGTTGAACTGCAACATTTAAATAAAAAAGAATACATTCTGATTGCCGACCATAAAAAATTGCCTTTGGGGACGTTAAGCCTGCGGATCTCGTCCAGGGAAATGATAATCAAAGGGAGTACCAGTGTTAAAAAGGGCACCCAACAATCGAGTAAGCAACAGGAAAAAGAAAAAGCGAAACAGAAAGGTGGCTCATCTGCTTCCAGTCCATCAGAAAACAAAACCAAAGAAAGACAGACTCCTTCTGTAAACCAGACCACCAGGACTGAAGGCGGCGCACCCACCAGTGTGAGTAATATCGGTAATGTCAGTGAAGGGTTACGCCTTCCTCCAGAGGCAGAACAATATCGAGATTATATCATTGAAACAGCTAAAAAATATGAATTCCAGCCAGAAGGACTTGCTGCATTAATTTATGCAGAGTCAAGATGGAAAGCAAATGCGACCAATCCTACTGGTTCTGGAGCGGTAGGGTTAGGACAGTTTAAACCTGATACATGGTTATCTTACTGCACTAAACCTGAATCCAAGGTTTATCAGTTTATAACAGAAAAATACTCATACCAAAAATTAATATATAGAGATAATAAACTTTTTGGCGAGTCAGTTGACGGAACTATAACGGAAATCGATACAGATACTGTTTTATCTTTACGGGTTAATGCAGAATACAATATTGATATGATTGGATTGTATGATCGAAAAGGGATTGACTCACTTAGTTTAAAGTTATCAGCAGTTAGTGCTCTTGAATCAGATGAATTAGTTAAAATAGCTTACCTTGTTCATATGAATGGGGCATTTGGCGCATATGACATTATTATGAATGGGAAAGAAACTCCTGGAAAAGGCGAAAAAATCCCGACTAATATTGCTTTCTATAACCGACTAATTGGTAATTTAAAAGATAATGAGATGATAATTAGGTATTATTCTATTGATAGTACATGGAGGACCGCTTTTGTTGCATGGATGGTCAATTATTTCGATTCAATTATCGTACCTGATCATTACCGAATTGAACCGAAGATGAAAAATTACTCCACCAAAGATATTATTCAGAAACTTAATTCTACGTACATTCTAAATACGGATTTACCTCCAGTAACTATTATGAATTCGCAGCCAAGAAATACCCCATCTCCTTCTGTAAACGTTGAGGGGAATACATGGAGTAATCCACTTTCTGTTTGCCGGATTCGTACTCATGCTCTTCCTCGAGTCCGTAGTGCTACTTTTAAGGGATGGAGAACTCGCTCTAATGGACGTCGTTATCAACACCAGGGCTTGGATATAGAAGCTGCGCCAAATACACCAATATTTTCAGTAGCAGATGGTCGCATCGCTTTTATAATTGATCCTCCTCGTAGTGATTATGGCAGACAGTTATGTATTATTGTTCAGGTTGACGATCTTCCACTAGAGAAGGCGTTGCTTTGTAGATGTAATGATAGTGAAATTAGTGAGGTTTATTTTTTCTACGCCCATCTGTCTGCAATTCATTCTGGTTTAGAGAGGGGAGACCATGTACGTTGTGGTGAATTATTGGGAGAAACTGGTTGCACAGGTAATGCCAATGGAATGACCAGTATAGCTTTAGGTGCTCATCTCCATTTTGAAGTTAGAGTAAAAGAGAGACCTGGTCCTGGTATAGCAAACAGGCTTGATCCTGCTCCTTTCATCGATGGGTTTAATTATCCTTAACAAGAAAATGAGAAATGAGAATTTTTATTAAATATTCTTTCATGTCGCTTTTATTTTTAGAAGCGGCAAGCTTACAAATCTGTTATGCGTCAGATAACTCAGTATCCAGCGTCAACTCGGATACAAATTCCATGACATTCTCGGAGATTTTTTCAAGACAGGAACAACAACGTGTTGATGAGGAATATCGCGGTGATTATCGTAATTACAAAAATAAGCAAAATAATTTACCTGATTCTCAGAGGAGCAAAGTTTTTTCAAGTAATGAATATTGGTTGGTAAATAAAGAACAGGATCTATGGCTTGGCTTGTTTGATGGAAAAAATATCAAAGTTCCAGCAAACTATTACAAGGACATTCCTAATGGTGGGTATCATCAACAACGAATATTAAGAGTTAAAAGAAAGGGTAAAATTTCACAATTTCTATTGCAACGTGAAACTAATAATTACCCATCTAAATGTCTCAGTGTAATAAATAATATAGTTTTTGACTCTTCATTATATACATATTTTTACTCTGGATGTACTAGTTTTAGTTTTGAACCTAACTCAACCCGCCATAGCATATTATATGATATTTTACTATATGATAAAATATATGATGCGATAATTGTGCTTGATTCAATACCTTATTCAACTC
>NZ_JAGRQY010000241.1:0-5781 GCF_018223905.1 Klebsiella sp. 28 | reverse complement strand
CCGTTGCTGTATGCCGGGGTGGGGCTGGGGATATTTATCTCCGCGGAGGGGATCGCCCTTGGACATGCCCTGAGCCTCACCAGCCAGCAGATCTGGCTGCTCTGCGCATTATGCGCCGGTCTGCTGCTGGCGCTGGCGATCCGTTGGCTGCTGACTCCGCCGGCTGCACTGGTGCGGGCTTCCCATGTTGAGACCTCCCTGCCTGCGTCCGGGAGCGATACCCGTCGCGCGGCGTGGCGACTCTTGATGGTTTACGGCCTGGCGGGCTTCGGCTATATCATCACCGCCACTTATCTGCCGTTGTTTCTGTCCGGTTCGCTGCAGAGCGTTGACCCGGTCCATCTGTGGGCGCTGTTTGGTCTGGCGGCCGCGCCGTCCTGCCTCATCTGGCATAAGCTGGTGCTAAAGTGGGGATACCGGCAAGCGCTGACCCGCAACCTGCTCGTCCAGGCGCTTGGCGTGATCCTTCCAGCCTGCAGCGCTTCATTGCTGTTTTGCGTGCTAAGCGCGCTTTTGGTGGGCTTTACCTTTATGGGCACCGTAACCATTGCGCTACCGAAGGCGAAAAGTCTCAGCCATCAGGTGAGCTTCAATATGATTGCCGCGATGACTGCACTGTACGGTGTGGGACAGATTGCCGGGCCGCTTATCGCCGGCGCGCTGTATCAGATCGCGGCTTCATTTAACCCGGCGCTCTGTGCCGCGGCGCTGGCGCTGCTGATTGCCGCAGGGCTGGTCTTTACCGAACGCCAGGCTTAGCCAATCGCCACGCTTTGCAGCAGCTTGCGCCACTCGCTCAGGGCGGGGGCGCTCAAGCCGCTGCGCCAGATAAGCTGGGTGGTCGCCTCGCACAGCGGTTCGCTAAGGCAGTTTTCGGGAAGCGTCATCAGCGACAGCACGCTCTGCGGCAGCAGGCAGGCGTAGCGCCCGGACGCCACGCAGGCAAGCATGCTGTGATAGGAATTGACCTCATGCACCTCCACGGCCGCCTGCTGTTCCGCCAGCCAGCGTTCTCCCAGCGCGCGGTAGCTGCAGCCGCTGGCAAATGCCGCAAACCGCAGCGGACCCGGGGTCTGCGGACGGACCAGCATCAGGGTTTCATAAAACACCGGGGTGAATGCCAGCTCGTCGGGACAGGCAGGTTGCCCATCGGCCCCTGGCGGCAGGCAGACCAGCGCGGCATCAAGGGCGGCGGTTAACACCCCCTCGGTTAACTGGCGGGTCGGTTGGGTGATGAGGGTGATATCCACCTGTGGGCACTGCTGTTGGAAGCGGGTAAGCAGCGGCGGCAGCCGGCTGGCGGCGGTCGCCTCCATCGCGCCCAGACGCAGACTGCCGCCTGGGGTTGTCGGATGCAGAGCCTGCTTTGCCTCTTCCGCCAGGCTCAGGATCCGCCGGGCATAGCTGAGAAACTGCACGCCTGCCGGGGACAACACCATTTTTTTGTTGCCGCGAACGAAGAGCTCAACGGCAAGCTCCTCTTCCAGCTGCTGAATGCGGGTCGTGATATTGGACTGTGCGCGGCCCAGCCGTTTTGCTGCCTGGGTGACGCTCTGCGTTTCTGCCACCTGAATGAAGATCTCGAGTGTGCTGTGGTTCATATTTTTCTTCTCAATACGATAATAATGTTGATCTTACCATCTTTAAAGGAGATGGTAAGCCTCCAGCATCGTTAATGCATGAGGAAACCATGAGCAACCCGCTGCTTTCGCTTCTTGATATTGATTATCCCCTGATTCAGGCCCCGATGGCGGGCGTCTCCACCCCCGCGCTGGCTGCCGCGGTAAGTAATGCCGGTGCGCTGGGCTCGCTGGGGCTGGGCGCTTCAACCGTTGCCCAGGCGGAAGCGATGATAGTCGCCACCCGCCAGCTGACGGACCGCCCGTTCAATGTCAATCTGTTCTGCCATGCGCCGCCCCGGCGCGACGCCCGGCGAGAAGCCGACTGGGCAACAACATTACGTCCCCATTTTGCCCGCTATGGCAGTACGCCACCGGATTCGTTAAGCGAGATATACCAGACATTTGTCGGTCATGCGCCGATGCTGGAGCTGCTTCTCGACCTGTCGCCGGCGGTGGTGAGCTTTCATTTTGGTCTTCCTGAAGGTGAGACGATCCAGCGTCTGCGGCGGCAGGGGATCGTTACCCTGGCGACGGCAACCTCGCTCCAGGAGGCGCTGCTGATTGAACAGCAGGGGATCGACGTGGTGGTCGCTCAGGGCTATGAGGCGGGCGGGCACCGGGGGATCTTTGCTCCGCAGGCGCCTGACGCGCAGCTGAGCACCTTCACCCTGGTGCAACTTCTGCGGCGTCGACTAACCATCCCGGTGGTGGCCGCCGGGGGCATCATGGACGGAGCGGGGATCGCCAGCGTGATGCAGTTGGGGGTGCAGGGCGTACAGCTCGGTACGGCGTTTTTACTGTGTCCGGAATCGGCCGCCGACGCCGGCTATCGCGCGGCGATCCACAACAGCCTTGACGGGCGTACGGTGCTGACCTCCGCGATATCCGGGCGTCCGGCACGCTGTCTGGCGAATGCCTTCTGTGCGCTGGGGGAAGGCTATCCGGCGAGCGCCGTGCCGGATTATCCGCTGGCGTATGATATCGGCAAAGCACTGGCCGCCGCCGCGAAAGCCCAGGGCGTCCATGAGTATGGCGCCCACTGGGCCGGGCAGGGGGTGGGGTTGATCCGCGAGTGTGACGCCGCCAGTCTGGTTCGTCAGCTGGCGGCAGAGAGCGGCTGGAACTAATGACTGACGGCTAGCGGCGGTGGGCCAGGCGGCGCACCAGCCGATCGCCGGCCATTTGCACCCCCTGGACCATCGCCACCAGGATCAGCACTGTGCCAAACATGACTTCATTATTAAACCGCTGATAGCCGTAGCGGATGGCGAGGTCGCCGAGTCCACCGCCGCCGATCACACCGGCCATGGAGGAGAAACCAATCAGCATCACGATGGTCAGCGTGATCCCGGCCAGCAGCGTTGGCAGGGCTTCCGGCAGCAGGGATTTAAAAATGACGTGCCAGACGTTGCCGCCCATCGACAGAATGGCTTCAATTCTCCCGTAGTCCACCTCGTCGAGCGCGTTTTCCGTCAGACGGGCAAAGAATGGAAAGGCGCCGATGGTTACCGGCACGATGGCGGCGGTGCTGCCCAGCGTGGTGCCGACGATCAGCCGGGTAAAGGGGATCAGGGCGATCAGCAGTACGATAAACGGCAGCGACCTGCCGATGTTGATCACCGCGCCTAACAGCGCGTTCAGTTTCGGCATCGGCGCCAGCCCGTTGGCGCGGGAAATAAATAACAGCACGCCGGTGGGCAGCCCGATCAGCACGGTAAACAGGGCCGCCAGGCCCACCATATAAAGCGTATCCAGCGTGCCGTCGAGTAATAACGGCCACAAATCTTCCCAGCTCATGCTACTCCGCATAATGGCCTCCCCTGAACGCCGTGGCGGGTAAGAAATTCCTGTTCAGCCTGCGGGTCGTGCAGCAGCGACTGGCGCAGCCGCGACCATGGGGTCACCAGCAGGTCGGCGAGTTTACCGCTTTCGACAATCTCGCCCTGTTCCAGCAGCGCCGCGTGGTCACAGATGGTTTTCACCACCTCCAGCTGGTGCGTAATCAGCACAATGGTCAGATTGAGGCGCTGGTTAATATCCGCCAGCAGGGCCAGCACCGAGGCGGTGGTCTCGGGATCCAGCGCACTGGTCGCCTCATCGCACAGCAGCACTTCCGGCCGGGCGGCCAGCGCCCGGGCGATGCCGACGCGCTGCTTTTGCCCGCCGGAAAGCTGTGACGGGAAAGCAGCGGCCTTTTCGCTGAGATCCACCAGCTCCAGCAGTTCGCGCACCCGGGCCTCGCGAGCGGCCCTCGGCACTCCGGCAATCTCCAGCGGCACCGCGATGTTGTCAGCGACGGTGCGGGCATGCAGCAGATTGAAGTGCTGGAAAATCATCCCGGTGCGCAGGCGATAATCCCGCAACGCCGCCTTGTTCAACTGGGTAATATCCTGTCCGTTCACCAGAATGCGGCCCGAGGTGGGCCGCTCCAGTAAATTGAGACAGCGGATGAGCGTACTTTTGCCGGCGCCACTGCGCCCGAGAATGCCGTATATTGCCCCTTTCGGTATCTGCAACGCGATATCGTTCAGCGCCGGTCGGCCGGTTCCGGCGTAGGTTTTGCTCAGCCCTTCGATGGTTATCATGACTGAGGGGCCACCGGGATCACCGAGCCGTTGTAGGTTTTACGGATAAACTCCGCCACCTGCGGTGACGTCAGATCTTTCGCCAGCGCCTTAATGCGCGGGTCATTCGCCAGGGCTGGGGTGGTCACCAGAATATTGGCGTACGGGTTATGCTCGGCGCTTTCCAGCCCCAGGGCATCCTTCGCTGGCACCAGGCCGGCTTCCAGCGCGTAGTTACCGTTAATCACCGCCAGGTCGACATCGTCGAGGGAGCGCGGGATCTGCGGCGATTCAATCTCCAGAATCTTCAGGTGTTTCGGGTTCTCGACAATATCCTTCGGCGTCGCCAGGGTGGTGGCCGGGTCGGTAAATTTAGGGTCCAGCTTAATAAGCTTCTGCGCCTGCAGCAGGAACAGCGCCCGGCTCAGGTTGGTGGTGTTATTCGGCACCGCCACGGTGGCGTTTTCCGGCAGTGATGAGAAATCTTTATGCTTATGCGAGTAAATTCCCAGCGGCTCAATATGCACCGTGGCCGCGACGGCAAAGGTTTTACCCAGCGCTTTTTCCTGATCCTTCAGATAGGGAACATGCTGGAAGTAGTTGGCATCCACATCGCCACTGGCCAGCAGTTCATTGGCGTTGACCCCGCTGGTCAGCTCCACCACCTTCAGATCGAGGCTGGGATCAATTTTTTTGATGTAGTTGAGGATCTCCGCGTGGGGAACCGGGTCCGCGGCGACGCGCAGCGCGGCAGCCTGGGCAGACGTCCATGCCAGAGAAAGAGACAGTGCGACTCCTGCCAGTTTAAAAGCGGCATATTTCATGATGTGTTCCTTTTTAGTTATGGTTAAACGATCAATTGCTCGGCGCGTTCGCGAAACACGTCCTGATAGTAGCGTTCCGCCACGTCCGGATGGGAACGCAGACGGCCCTTGAGATAATTCCAGCCGACATCTCGCAGCAGCGGATTGTGCGGGTCGCTGTCCGGCCCTCGCGCTTCACGCGCCAGCTCGGGCGGCAGGGTGTAAACCGGCACCACCGCGTCAAGCTGGGCGCCGAGGAAGAAGGCGATGGAGAGGCGCTGCTGCTGCGCCGGCGGCGACACCACACGATGGACGGTAGCGCGCAAATACCCGTTGGTCGCCAGCTCCAGCAGTTCGCCAATATTGACCACAAAGCTGCCGGCCAGCGGCACGGCGTCGATCCATTCTCCAGGCGCGACCTCTACCTGCAGTCCTTTCTGCTCGTCCTGCAGCAGGAAGCTGAGAAACCCCGAATCTTTATGGGCGCCGACGCCCTGGCTGCTTTGGGTCTCCTGCTGGCCGGGGTAGCGGATCAGTTTGATATGCTCGTTGGGTTTGTCGCCGTAGAGCTGATCGAAAGCATTCTCCGGGAGCTGCAGGGCTTCGGCAAAGGCGCGCAGCAGGCGGATGCCCACCTGGGTCATTTGCTGTTGCCAGTGAAGTAATACCGGTTTAAGCGACGGCAGGGCGGCAGGCCACAGATTCGGACCCTGCAGGCGCTGCCAGCGCGGGGCGTCGTCGCTGAGGGTCAGCGCCGGACGTTCGGCGCCGATATCAAACTGCGCTCGCCAG
>NZ_JAGRQY010000240.1:0-16188 GCF_018223905.1 Klebsiella sp. 28 | reverse complement strand
GTGCGCAATTTCGTCCATATCTCTTCGCCATCGCTCTATTTTGATTATCACCATCATCGTGATATCCAGGAAGATTTCCGTCCACACCGCTTCGCCAACGAGTTTGCCCGCAGCAAGGCGGCCAGCGAGGAGGTGATCAACCTGCTGGCGCAGGCTAACCCGCATACCCGTTTTACCATTCTGCGGCCGCAGAGCCTGTTTGGGCCGCACGACAAAGTCTTTATCCCCCGGCTGGCGCAAATGATGCAGCATTATGGCAGCGTCCTGCTCCCGCGCGGCGGCAGCGCGCTGGTCGACATGACCTATTATGAAAACGCCGTACATGCGATGTGGCTGGCGAGCCAGCCGGCCTGCGATCATCTTCCCTCCGCCCGCGCGTGGAATATCAGCAACGGCGAACCGCGCACCTTGCGAAGCATCGTGCAGAAATTGATCGACGAGCTCGGCATCAAATGCCGGATCCGCTCAGTTCCCTATCCGATGCTGGATATTATCGCCCGCAGCATGGAGCGCTTTGGCGATAAAACCGCCAAAGAACCCGCGTTTACCCACTACGGCGTCTCCAAGCTTAACTTTGATTTTACGCTCGATATCACCCGCGCGCAGGACGAGCTGGGCTATCAGCCGGTGGTGACGCTTGACGACGGCATCGTGCGCACCGCCGCCTGGCTTCGCGACCACGGTAAACTACACCGCTAACCCTGGCCATATTTTTCTAACAGCGCCTCAGCTATCGCTTCGGTTTGCGCATCCGCTACCCCATCCCAGCGCTGCGGACGGAAGTGCATCTGGAAGGCGATAATCACCCGCGTCTTCTGCGCGGGGGTCATCTCCGGCGTCACCTGATAGCCGTAGCGCGAGAGCAAATCCAGTACGATTTCGGGGTCCACTGGCTCGCTGGCCGGCCGCCCGTTGAGATAAAAGGCCACCCGCTGCTCGTCAGGCCAGGCGCCGATCCCCTGCTGCGCCAGCTGTTGCCAGGGGAATAACGGCCCCGGATCGTCTTTGCGCTGCGGGGCGATATCCGCATGGGCGACCACATTCTGCGGCGCGATGTGGTAGCGGGCGATGATATCGCGCGCCAGCGGGATCAGAGCTGCAATCTGTTCCGGATGAAAGGGGGTAAAACTTTTGACGCCCGCCGTCTTCTGCCAGCCGCGGTTCTCCAGCTCAATGCCAATGGAGGTATCGTTAATGCGCGTACTACCGCGCCAGTAGCTTACCCCGGCGTGCCAGGCTAAATCCTCTTCCGGCACCAGCTGCCAGATCCGCGGTTTATGCTGATAACGCGGGGGCTGTTCAGGAATTAAATAGTGGGAGCTGACCTCTTTATCGGTCAACGTGGCCAGCGAGACATCAAAATTGTCAGCCGTATAGTGGATCACTAACACCTTTATTCGCGGATAGGCAGCCTGCGCCGGATGACGGGTGTCCAGCTGGTATCCGTCGCGATCGATAATGCCCTTTTCCCCAGCGCAGCCGGTTAGCAGCAGCGCCAGCAGCACGATCCGCATCATCCGTTTCATCCCTTCTCCCTTGCCCGGCAGCGTCTCCGGGTTAATAAGACCATTGATTACGTCCTTTATTTTTCGCCTGATACAGCGCACTGTCCGCCCGGGCGATCAGCGTCTCTATCGGGACCGTGCCATCGGAGGCGACGATCCCGATACTCACGGTGACCTCCGACGCCACCGCCGAAGCGGCGTGCGGTAGGCCTGCCTCGCGGATTTTCTGCTGAATGCGCTCGGCAATAGCGGTGGCATGCGCTAAGGACACCCCGGGCAACACGACGACAAACTCTTCGCCGCCGTAGCGAGCCACCAGATCGCCCTCCGCCCGGACCGCCATTTTAAGCACCTGCGCGACAGAAGATAAGCACTCATCACCAGCCTGATGGCCATAGCGATCGTTATAGCGCTTAAAATAATCGACATCGATCATCATCAGCGCCAACGGCGTTTTTTGCTGCCAGATCGCCGCCAGGTAAGCATTGAGCGCCCGACGGTTAGCGGTTCCGGTTAAGGCATCCTGGTTGGCGATACTTTCCAGCCGCTGAATAAGCTGCATATTCTCCTGGTGGGTATCCCAGGCTTCGTCATACCAGCGCTGCAAAATACGTCGGCCATACAGCAAAATCGCGGTAAAAATGGCCCAGAGGATCAAAAAGCGGATCTCGGTGTGATAGTGGAGCTGTATTCCCGCCAGCAAGGCGGTCACCCATAGCGGCAGCATAAAAGCGGTTATGCCGGGCCAATGGTGATACAGCGCGGTGAGGCCGGTAGTCATTAATATCACCAGCAGCGGCCAGGCAAAGGGCAAGGTCCAGAAAAAAATAAAACAATAATTACTCAGGGACCAGCACAGACTGAGCGCCAGCAGCAGCCCGGTGATGATATTCAACGTATATCGTCCCTGCGCCAGTCGCGGCGTGAGGGCAATAATCACTAAAATGGCCGAAATGATAATAACCGCAATCAACGCCGCTTCGATATAAGGAATAACCGCCCGGTGCGTCAGTAGCCTCTTATCAAAATAGGTAAAGATAAAATTGCGGAAGAAAATCATTAACGCAAAAGCGATATTGACAAAGGCCAGCCAGGGCATACTCATGGACAGCGCATGGCGCTGGACATTATCTCTGGTGGCCCACAACGCGGCTCGCTGCTGCCGGGCGCGCTCTCGCTTATTTGTTAACATTTTATCTCCCTGGTGACCTGCATGACCATGGGCGCAGCCCCTGCTTTTCTATATGATAAACCATGTTACCGGGAATGTCTGTCAGCGCCCTATCCCCTCAGCTCCGGCCTCTCAGGGTGATTTTCAGCTAACGACCGAAGAAAACAGCCAGGTCCGCTCCCGATGGGTAACCGGCTCAAAAAACAAGCATCAGCACTGCGAAATACGTCATCTTTTCGCTAAAAGCGTTAACTAACCGTCATTAAATTGCAGCATTTTGCTTACAAAAAGCAGTGTGAGTTCAATCTGAATCATTCATTGGTGAATGCAAACAAGAGCATGATGATAGCGAGATAAACAATAGGGGCTAAGAATATTAAATATGCAGCTTTAGTGGCAGGTACAGCATTGTTTTAAGCGGCCAATGCCGTCTCCGCAGAAATTTTAACAAAACAGCTTTTGATAAAGTCCATACGCAATATACCAAAATCGGCGCCATTTCCTCTACTGGTCAAACCGCATCCAACGATGCCCGTGAAGAGCTGATTAAAAAAACAAATGAACAAGGGGGGCGTCATTGTCCCCTCCTCCGGTAATACGGATAAAAAAATGCACGTCGCCACTCGCATCTATAAGAAGAAATAATTACCCTTATCTTTCAAGAGCCATTTCCCTATTTTACGGGGTAATATTTCTTGTTCACGGGAAAATTAAGTTTATTTTTATACTGCCCTGCCTTTTAGCGCCTGACGGAATTCTGTCATCCCCGTGCCGATTTCCCGCCCTAAGGCTGTAGCCACATCAAGGTCTTAGCTCTTTGCGTCAAGTACAATCCGCACGCTATACGCTATGCTTTAACGGAAACTGAAAACGTAGTTCGCTTATAAGGAAATCATCATGCGCTACAAACTTTTTGCTGTACTTCTCCCTTGCGCGCTGGCGCTCAGCGCCTGTACGACCGTCACCCCGGCCTATAAAGATAATGGCACCCGCAGCGGCCCCTGCGTCGAAGGCGGCCCTGACGACGTAGCGCAAAAATTCTACGACACCCAGATCCAGAATCGTACTCAGGATCCGGCGGCGCTGCGCCCCTATCTGAGCGACGGCCTGGCGCAGTTACTCAATGACGCCCGCCAGGATCCCGCCAACAGCAAATTACTGCAGGCTAATCCGTTCTCCAGCAGCAGCACCCCGGCAGACAGCGCCGTGGTCGCCAGCGCCTCCACCATCCCGAACCGCGATGCGCGCAATATTCCGCTGCGCGTCGATCTGAAACAGGGCACCCAGAGCTGGAAAGATGAAGTGCTGATGATCCAGGAAGGCCAGTGCTGGGCCGTCGATGACGTTCGCTATCTCGGCAACAACAGCCATGCGCCAGCCGGGACGCTGCGACAGAGTCTGGAGAAACGCTGATTCCGGAGTTGAAGCGACGCCGCTGAAACGATAACCCCGGTAAAATGTCGGTATTCGCCCCAGGAATGCCGACATTTGCGCCCCCCTCACCCACCAGGCCATATTTTGTGCTAACTTTAAAGCTAAACGTGGTTTAGATTTAACTTTTAACGCATAAATATTGCATAACTATTCTGCCAAAGGTAGTATTTGCGGCCTCAATAGCTATTCGTATCAGACTGCCCAGATGAGTATTAAACTAAACGGCATTAATTGCTTCTACGGCGCACACCAGGCGCTGTTCGACATCACGCTGGATTGCCCGCAGGGGGAAACGCTGGTGCTGCTCGGCCCCAGCGGTGCCGGGAAGAGCTCGCTGCTGCGCGTACTCAACCTGCTGGAGATGCCGCGGTCCGGTTCGTTATCCATCGCCGGCAACCAATTCGACTTCACCAGAGCGCCGCCCGATAAAGCAATTCGCGAGCTGCGTCAGAACGTCGGCATGGTCTTTCAGCAATACAACCTGTGGCCGCACCTGACGGTACAGCAGAACCTGATCGAGGCCCCCTGTCGCGTACTGGGGTTAAGCAAGGATCAGGCGCTGGCTCGCGCAGAGAAGCTGCTGGAGCGCCTGCGTCTGAAGCCGTACAGCGATCGTTACCCGCTGCATTTATCCGGCGGCCAACAACAGCGGGTGGCTATCGCCCGCGCGCTGATGATGGAGCCGCAGGTTCTGCTGTTCGATGAGCCTACCGCGGCGCTCGACCCGGAAATCACGGCTCAGATCGTCAGCATCATCCGCGAGCTGGCTGAAACCGGCATTACCCAGGTTATCGTCACCCACGAAGTTGAAGTGGCGCGCAAGACGGCCAGCCGGGTGGTGTATATGGAAAATGGCCATATCGTCGAGCAAGGGGATGCCTCCTGCTTCACGCATCCGCAAACTGACGCGTTTAAAAACTATCTTTCACATTGATGTTTTTCGGGGAAATGACGATGAAAAAAGTACTGATTGCCGCCCTGCTCGCAGGCATGAGCCTCTCCGCTTCCGCCGCGCAGACCATTCGTTTCGCCACCGAGGCCTCTTACCCTCCGTTTGAGCTGGTGGACGCCAACAACCAGATCGTCGGTTTCGATGTCGATCTGGCGAACGCGTTGTGTAAAGAGATCGACGCCACCTGTACCTTCACCAACCAGGCCTTTGACAGCCTGATCCCGGGACTGAAATTCCGCCGTTTCGACGCGGTCATGGCCGGGATGGACATCACGCCGGAGCGTGAAAAGCAGGTGCTGTTCTCTACCCCGTATTATGACAACTCGGCGCTGTTCGTCGGCCAGCAGGGTAAGTTCACCAGCATTGACCAGCTGAAGGGCAAAAAAGTGGGCGTGCAGAACGGCACCACCCACCAGAAATTCATCACCGATAAACATCCGGAAATCACTACCGTGCCTTACGACAGCTACCAGAATGCGAAGCTGGACCTGCAGAACGGTCGTATCGACGCGGTCTTTGGTGACACCGCCGTGGTGACCGAATGGCTGAAGAGCAATCCGAAGCTGGCGGCCGTGGGCGATAAAGTGACCGACAAAGCCTATTTCGGCACCGGGCTGGGCATTGCCGTACGTCAGGGCAACACCGACCTGCAGCAGAAATTTAACGCTGCGCTGGAAAAAGTGAAGAAAGACGGCACTTACCAGACCATCTATAACAAATGGTTCCAGAAGTAAGACTGAATGAACGAAATTTTTCCATTAGCAAGCGCCGCCGGGATGACCGTCGGCCTTGCCGTTTGCGCGCTCGTCATCGGCCTGGTCCTGGCGATGCTCTTTGCGGTACTGGAGTCAGTGAAATGGCGCCCGGTAGCCTGGCTTGCAACCGGCATAGTGACCATCCTGCGCGGGCTACCGGAAATTCTGGTGGTGCTGTTTATCTATTTCGGCTCTTCCCAGCTGCTGCTGACGCTCTCTGACGGTTTCACCATCCCGCTCGGGTTCACGCAGATCCCGGTGCAGATGCAGATTGAGAACTTTGACGTCAGCCCGTTCCTCTGCGGGGCGATCGCCCTGTCGCTGCTGTATGCCGCTTACGCCTCGCAAACGCTGCGCGGCGCGCTAAAAGCGGTTCCGCAGGGCCAGTGGGAGTCCGGCCAGGCGCTGGGGCTGTCGAAAGCGGCCATATTCTTCCGTCTGGTGATGCCGCAGATGTGGCGCCATGCCCTGCCCGGACTCGGTAACCAGTGGCTGGTGCTGCTAAAGGACACCGCGCTGGTGAGCCTGATCAGCGTCAACGATCTGATGCTGCAGACCAAAAGCATCGCCACCCGCACTCAGGAACCCTTTAACTGGTATATCATTGCGGCGGCAATCTATCTCGTCATCACCCTGTTGAGTCAATACATCCTTAAGCGGATTGACCAGCGTGCGACGCGCTTCGAACGGAGACCAGGCTGATGCTCGACTATTTACCCGAACTGCTGAAAGGACTGCATACCAGCCTGACGCTGACCGTGGCGTCGATTATCGTGGCGCTGATCCTGTCGCTGATCTTCACCATTATCCTGACCCTGAAGACGCCGGGGCTGGTATGGATAGTGCGCGGCTATATCACCTTGTTTACCGGTACGCCGCTGCTGGTGCAGATCTTCCTGATCTACTACGGCCCGGGACAGTTCCCTTCGCTGCAGGAGTATCCGTGGCTGTGGCATCTTATCTCCGAGCCGTGGCTGTGCGCCCTGATCGCTCTGTCGCTCAACAGCGCCGCCTACACCACTCAGCTGTTTTATGGCGCCATCCGGGCGATCCCCGACGGGCAATGGCAGTCCTGTAGCGCGCTGGGGATGAGTAAAAAGGATACCCTGGCGATCCTGCTGCCGTACGCCTTTAAGCGTGCGCTATCGTCCTATTCCAACGAAGTGGTGCTGGTTTTCAAGAGTACCTCTCTGGCCTACACCATCACGCTGATGGAAGTGATGGGCCACGGCCAGCTGCTGTATGGACGCACCTACGACGTGATGGTGTTCGGCGCCGCCGGGATTATCTATCTCATCGTTAATGGACTGCTGACGCTGCTGATGCGCCTGGTGGAACGCAAAGCGCTGGCCTTCGAGCGACGTAGCTAGCACCTGAGCATATTGCATAAAAAGCAAACAGCAAGGCGGACAAGTCAAACACCTGTCCGTCTTTTTTTATGACGATAGAAATACTTAATCATTTTTATTGCATATAAATTCATTTAATGGCATTGTCACTCTATGCCGCAGACACGGTGAATAATCATAAGATAGACAGACGGGAGTTCCACGATGAAAAAGTTAGTTCTGGCTGCACTGCTCACCTCTTTCGCGTTCGGCGCCGCTGCCGCGGAAAAAATCAGCTTTGGCGTCTCCGCAACCTATCCGCCGTTTGAATCGATGGACGCTAATAATCAGATTGTCGGCTTTGATATCGATCTGGCCCACGCGCTGTGCAAACAAATGCAGGCAGAATGTACCTTTACCAACCACGCGTTTGACAGCCTGATCCCGGCGCTGAAGTTCAAGAAATATGATGCGGTGATTTCCGGAATGGATATTACGCCGGAGCGGAGCAAGCAGGTGGCCTTCACCGACCCGTACTACGCCAACTCGGCGCTGGTGATCGCCAAAAAAGATGCGTTCCATTCTTTCGATGACCTGAAAGGCAAACGGATCGGCATGGAAAACGGCACCACCCACCAGAAATATCTGCAGGATAAGCATCCTGAGGTGAAGACCGTCGCCTATGACAGCTACCAGAATGCGATTATCGATTTGAAAAATGGCCGTATCGACGGCGTGTTCGGCGACACCGCGGTGGTCAACGAATGGCTGAAAACTAACCCGCAGCTGGGGGCAGCCACGCCGAAAGTGACCGACCCGCAATACTTCGGCACCGGACTCGGCATTGCCGTGCGCCCGGATAACAAGGCGCTGCTGGAGAAACTGAACGCCGCGCTGAAAGCGATTAAGGCCGACGGTACCTACCAGAAAATTAGCAACCAGTGGTTCCCGGAGTAACTTTTTTCGCCGGGTGGCGCTGCGCTTACCCGGCCACCGCTCTTCCACGTTGGCCGGGTAAGGCGTAGCCGCCACCCGGCGATTTCTCAAAGTGGCACGAAGAACCTGAACCGCGCCCCGCTTACCGACTCCACCAGTCTGATATCGCCCCCGTGCAGCTCCAGCATTCGTTTCACAATCAGCAACCCTAACCCACCGCGATCCTCCCGCGATGCCTGGGTAGACAACGCCGACGGCCGCTGGAACAGATCGTCACGCAGCGCGGCATCGACGCCCGCTCCGTTGTCTGCCACTTCGACCTGAAGCTGTTGATTCTCCTGCCAGACCGCCAGACGGATCTCCCCGCCGACGGGAGTATGCCGCATCGCGTTATCGAGCAGGTTGGTCACCACCCTCTCAATCATCGACACATCGGCGTTAATCAGCGGCAGCGGTCCCGGTACATCAATATGCAGGTTCACCTCGCGCGTGCGGGCAGTTAATTCAAACTTCTGCGCCACGTCGGAAATCAGCTCCCCCATCGCGAAACGCTCGCGCTGCGGCTTAATGCCTCCATGCTCCAGTCGCGCCAGCTCAAACAGCTGCTGCGAGAGATGGCGCACTTTGTTCCCCTGGCGCAGGGCGATGGTGAGATACTGCCTGCGCTCCTCGGCGGTCAGCCATTCATCCTTCAGGGTCAGCGTTTCCAGATACCCCAGCAGCGAAGTCAGCGGCGTGCGCAAATCGTGAGAGATATTGGCCACAAATTCACGGCGCTGGCGATCGCTGTCGGCCAGCCGATCCCACTGATCGGCAATCTGCCGGGCAAGGTCAATAAAGCGGTTCTCGAGCACCGCCACCTCGTTACCAGGCCGGGGCTCCGGCCTGCGGGCCGCCAGGGTTTTGATGGCGCTGATGCTGTCCTGGCCGCTCGCCGCCACCTGGGCGGTGAGCAGGCGGACCGGCCGGGTGACCCAGAACCATGCCAGCCCCCCTGCCAGCATGCCAAACAGGGCCACCAGCAGCAGCGTCCACAGAACAATGCTCCACAGCGTTTTTTGCCAGGCGTCGGCCGCCAGCTGATTAAACGTCTCCCCCTGCAAAATGATATACAGGTAGCCGCGCAGTTGGCCGTCGACGCGCAGCGGGGCGGCGCTGAAGACTTTTCGTCCGTCGGGACTGCGCGGATCGTCGCCATACACCGGCGACGCACTGCCGGTGAGAAAAGCCTGCACCGGCGCCATGTCGATACGCTGGCGCTGGATATGGCCCGGCGGCGCCGCATCGGCCAGCAGGTCGCCATCCGGCGACAGCAGATAGAGCTCCACGCTGGGATTAAAGGTCATCAGTCGGTCAAACAGCGACTTCAGGGTTTGCCGGTTGACCTCGCCGTGGGCGTCCAGCAACGGCTCGCGGGCGACAATCTGTTGAGCCAGCCCGGACGACAGACGCTGCACCATGGCGTTGCCATACTGCGCGCTGCTGTGTAACTGGACGGCGCATACCGCCACCGCGCATAGCATCAGCAGGGAAACCACCACCAGCGCCAGACGCTGGCTGAGGCTCAGGCGGCGGATCACGGGGCGGCCTCTTGCGTCACCGGGGCGAACTTATAGCCTTTTCCCCAGACGGTAAGAATGATGTCCGGCTCGGCCGGGTCACGTTCGATTTTACTGCGCAGGCGGTTGATATGGGTATTGACGGTATGCTCATAGCCCTCGTGCTGATATCCCCAGACCTGCTCCAGCAGCGCCAGGCGGGAAAACACTTCCCCTGGGTGGCGGGCGAAGTAATACAGCAGGTCGAATTCACGCGGCGTGAGGTCCACCGTCTCGCCGCGCAGCTTCACTTCGCGCGACAGCGGGTCGATGCTCAGGCCATGGCAGGACAGGCGCCCGGCGTCCATCAGCAGATTCTGCCCCATCGCCTCCTGGCGACGAAACAGCGCTTTGACGCGGGCGATAAGCTCCAGCAGTGAAAAGGGCTTCGCCAGATAGTCGTCGGCGCCCATCTCCAGGCCCAGCACGCGGTGCATTTCACTGGTGCGAGCGCTGATGATAATCACCGGCAGGTAGCGGGTCATCTGGCGGATACGCCGGCAGATCTCCAGACCATCGACGCCGGGCAGCATCAAATCGAGGATCACCGCATCCCAGACCTGCGTCTCCAGCCGGGCGAGGGCCTGGCCGCCGTCGGCTTCATGGACGATCTGATAGCCCTCATCCTGAAGATTGAGCCGCAGCAGCGTGGCTATATCCTCGTCATCTTCCACCAGCAGAATGGTTTTGGCCATTAGATTCCCCCCACCAATAACAAAACATGCTGCCTCAAGCTTACCCGATTTCAGCGGCGCAAAGCCTTCACATTTTGTTTAAACTTCGCGGACCAGCAGGGTCAGCACTTCGTAGTGGGCGGTGTGAGGGAACATATCAAACAGCTGGACCCGCTCAACGCGATAGCCGCTAAGACGAGCGATATCGGTCGCCATGGTGCGGGCGTTACAGCTGGAATAGATAATATAGGGCGGCGCCATGCGGCTTAAATAGTCGCATAGTTCAGCGCCAATACCGCGGCGCGGCGGGTTAACCAGCACCAGCTGCGGGGCATCCGCTTCGTGAGTGGCGAACTGCGTGGAGTCCAGCGCCTGAAAATGCAGATTGCTGAGTCCCAGCTGCGCGGCTGACTGTCTGGCGCAGGCGATGGCTTCCGGGGCGATCTCGATACCGGTCAGGCGCATCGTCGGCGTCGCGCAATGCAGGCCAAATCCCCCAACGCCGCAAAACAGATCCCACATATGCTGGACCGGCAGCGCGCGCACCCAGTCGCGGGCCGTGGCGTACAGCCGGCTGGCTACCGCCGGATTGGTCTGAAAGAAGCTTTGCGGGCGGATCCACAGCGGCACCCCATTAAAGACCTCCCCCAGCGCCTGCTGTTCGGTGAAGAAGATCTCCTGCTCACCTTCCATGATTGCCATATGCACCGGCTGGATATTCGCCGTGATCACGCTGAGCTGCGGCAGCTGTGCCTGTAGCCACGGCAGCGCGGCGCGCAGCTGAGCCACCTTGGCCTCTGAGCGCAGCACGAAGCGCAGCATCATCTCCCCCTGCTGGCTGGCGGTCAGCAGCAGGTATTTCAGCTCCCCGCGTTTGCGCGCGACGTTGTAAGGTGTTAACCCGGCGCGGGCGATAAAGGGCTTCAGGGCAGCAAAAACCGGGGCAAACTCGGCGGGATAGAGCGGGCAGTCGGTGAGGTCCACCGGAGTGCCATCGCGGTGCAGCATCCCCAACAGCGGACGCTCAACGCTGCCGCTGACCACCATTTTAGCCTTGTTACGGAAAGCCGCCTCCGGCCCGCTGACCGGCTCGCCCCAGGCTGCGACCGGGATCGCCGCCAGCAGCGTGCGCAGATCGGCCATTTTATCGGCGAGCTGTTGCGGGACCGGCCGCTCCAGCCATTGACAGGAGCGGCAGCGGCCGGCGTCGTAGAGTGCGCAATGCATAATTGACCTTCAAAAATCCAGGGGCGGGGATTGTATCACCGTTATTGCAGGCGGAAAAAGCGACGGCAGTTCGCCGGCACGAACAGCAGCGTCAGAACCAGCAGATCCGGCAGTTTTTGCATCACCAGCGAGTGGAAAATCTCTCGTTTTGATTCCCCGGGAATGCTGAACAGCTCCGGATACCCGTAGCCCAGCGACGCCGCCCACAGGTAGCCGGCAGCGATAATCTGCGTCAGCAGATAGATCCAGCGCGCCCAGTTGCGCCCTTTCACCAGCGAGAAGGCGCACCAGATTTCGATAAACACCAGCGCCAGGCTGCCGAGAAAGACCAGCGTCAGGTTCCATGTCTGAACGCTGCGGTGTATGAATTCGTTCAGCCCCTGCAGGCCCAACAGATTGAGGATCATCAGCAGATCCAGGCCACGAATCAAAATAATAGCAAAGGCCGCCACCTGCACCAGCGCAGGGACGTTAAGGCGGGCATGCGATGAGCGAGTTTTCGTAAACAATCCCAACGTAATGTCTTCCATGAAAACGGCGCCACAGGGTGGCGCCGACCGGAGGCTGCTGTACCGATTTTAGGTGGTTCAGCCTTGTCTTGCACGCTGGATATCGCGCACTCGCTGCTTTTCTGCGCGGGCCATCAAATACCAGGCGATAAAACCAACAATACCGACCACGCCGAGGATGAGCGTCGCCAGGGCGTTGATCTCCGGGTTTACCCCCATGCGCACGCTGGAGAAGACCAGCATCGGCAAGGTCGTGGCCCCGGGACCGGAGACAAAGCTGGCGATCACCAGGTCATCCAGCGACAGCGTGAAGGCCAGCAGCCAGCCGGAGATCACCGCTGGCATAATCATCGGCAGCGTGATGACGAAGAAGACCTTCAGCGGCGCGGCGCCAAGATCCATCGCCGCCTCTTCAATGGAGTGGTCCAGCTCGCGCAGGCGCGAGGAGATCACCACCGCCACGTAGGCGGTACAGAAGGTGACATGCGCCAGCCAGATGGTCAACATGCCGCGGTCCGACGGCCAGCCGATGGCATGTCCCAGCGCCACGAACAGCAGCAGCAGCGAGAGACCGGTGATCACGTCCGGCATGACCAGCGGCGCGGTGATCATAAACGCGAAGCCGTTGGAGCCGCGAAAACGCCCAAAGCGCACCATCACCACCGCGGCGATGGTACCGAGGATCGCCGCCGCCGTCGCCGCGCAGGCGGCGATGGTCAGGCTCAATCCTACCGCGCTCATCATCGCATCATCGTGGAACAGTTCGCTATACCAGCGCGTCGACCATCCGGCCCAGACCGTTACCAGCTTCGAGCTGTTGAACGAGTAGATCACCAGCATCAGCATCGGGGCGTAGAGGAAGGTGAACCCGAGCACGAGGATCAGAATGCTCCACGGCGAGCGTACTACCGGCAAGTCGTTCATCCCTGCTCTCCCATCTGTTTTTGCTGGTGCTTGTGGAACCACATGATCGGCACGATCAGCAACAGCAGCATGACAATCGCCACCGCCGAGGCGACCGGCCAGTCGCGGTTGTTAAAGAACTCCTGCCACAGCACGCGGCCAATCATGATGCTGTCCGGCCCGCCCAGCAGTTCCGGGATCACGAACTCGCCTACCGCCGGGATAAACACCAGCATGGAGCCGGCGATAATGCCGCCTTTGGTGAGCGGGACGATCACCTGGAAGAAGGTCTTCAGCGGCCGGGCGCCGAGATCCAGCGAGGCCTCCACCAGCGAATAGTCGATGCGGGTCAGCGCGGTGTAGATAGGCAGCACCATAAACGGCAGATAGGCATACACGATACCGATGTACACCGCCAGGTTGGTGTGCAGGATCTCCAGCGGCTGATCGATAACCCCTAACCACAGCAGGAAGTTATTCAACACCCCGTTGCTCTTCAGCAGCCCCATCCAGGCATAGACGCGGATCAAAAACGAGGTCCACGACGGGAGGATCACCAACAGCAGCAGAATATTACGCGTCGACGGCTTGCTGTGCGCCACCGCCCAGGCCAGCGGATAGCCCAGCAGCAGGCAGCAGATCGTCGAGATACCCGCCACCTGCAGCGACTGGAGATAAGCTTCAAAATAGAGCGGATCGTCAGTCAACTGTAGGAAGTTGGCAAAGTTAAGCGTCAGCGTCAGCTGGCCGTCCGCCCACTCCATCAGCTCGGTGTAGGGAGGGATCGCCCGCGCCATCTCGGCAAGACTTATCTTAAACACGATCAGGAACGGCAGCATAAACAACAGGATCAGCCATAGATAGGGCAGCGCAATCACCAGCTTGCGGCCATGCGCCATCTGCAGGCGCGCCGCCCACAGCGCGAAGCCGCCCGGTTTTTTCGCCCCTGACGGGGATTCAACGGTATTCATCGCCCTCTCCTCACACCGTCAGCACAACGCAGCTGTCAGCATCCCAGCATAAACGCACCTCATCGCCCCAGGTGGGCGTCCCTTTCCGATGGCGGTGTTCATTCTGCAGCTGGGCGCTGATCATCTGCCCGCTTTGCAGGCGCACATGATAGATAGAGAGATCCCCCAGATAGGCGATATGAATCACCTCGCCGACGGCAAAATTGTAGCCGTCCGCCGGCGGTTCATCGCACAGCATGATCTTCTCCGGACGCAGCGCCACCCAGACCGGCACGTTGTCCACCACCGAGGCGTCGGGGTCGACCTTCAGCGGATGCATCAGTCCCGGAGAGCTTAGCACCAGACCGTCTTCCAGCCGCTCCTTCACCAGCCCTTCAAAGACGTTCACCGAGCCGATAAACTCGGCGCTGTAGCGGGTGGTCGGGTGCTCGTAAATCTCTTCCGGTTCGCCAATCTGCACAAACTTGCCGCGATTCATGATGGCGATACGGCCCGCCATGGTCATCGCTTCTTCCTGATCGTGGGTCACCATCACGCAGGTCACGCCAACGCGCTCAAGAATATCCACCACCTCGAGCTGCATGCGATCGCGCAGCTTTTTATCCAGCGCCCCCATCGGTTCATCAAGCAGCAGCAGCTTGGGCCGTTTCGCCAGGCTGCGCGCCAACGCGACGCGCTGCCGCTGGCCGCCTGAGAGTTGGTGCGGCTTACGTTTGGCAAACTCCTGCATATGTACCAGGGCCAGCATCTCCTGCACCCGGGCGGTGATTTCCGCCTTAGGCAGGCGGTCCTGCTTCAGGCCGAAGGCAATATTCTGCTCAACGGTCATATGGGGAAACAGGGCATAGGACTGGAACATCATATTAATAGGCCGCTGATAGGGCGGCACGCGCGCCAGATCCACGCCGTCGAGCATAATCTGCCCGGCGGTCGGTTGTTCAAAGCCCGCCAGCATGCGTAGCAGCGTCGATTTCCCGCAGCCTGACGCGCCCAGCAGAGCAAAAATTTCGCCTTTGTAGATAGTGAGACTGACGTCGTCGACCGCATGCTGGCCATCAAACGACTTGGTTAAGTTACGGATTTCCAGTAGCGGGGTCAGCGCTTTGGGGGCTTTCGCCTGTGGGCGGGGCATTACGTCGTTCAATCGGGTGCTCTCCGGCAAAAAAACGATCACCATATGGTCCGGTGCCATACTTCGTGCTTAACAGTGCATTTGCACCATCCTGGTGCTTCTGCTCGCCGGGCGCGCTGCTATTTCCCGGCGAGTGCAGATCTGATTTGGCCCGTATTCGACGGGCCGTCAGGAATTATTTGCCGCTCTTCACTTTGGTCCACGCGCGGGTGCGCACGCGGTCAATCTTCGGATCCTGCACCTTCAGCGTGAACAGTTTGGCGAACACATCCGCTGGCGGATAAATCGCCGGGTTGTTACGGATAGTCTCGCTGACCAGCGGCGTGGAAGCCTTGTTGCCGTTGGCGTAGAACACCTGGTCGCTGATTTTGGCGATGACGTCCGGACGCATCAGATAGTTAAGGAACTGATAGGCTTCATCTTTATTCTTCGCGTCGGCCGGCATGGCAAAGACGTCAAAGAACGCCAGCGCGCCTTCCTTCGGAATAAAGTAGGAGACATTGACGCCGTTCTTCGCCTCTTTCGCGCGGTTGGCCGCCTGCCAGACGTCCCCTGCCCAGCCGATCGCCACGCAGATGTCGCCATTGGCAAGGTCGTTAATATATTGCGAAGAGTGGAAGTAGCGAATGTTCGGCCGCAGCTTCAGCAGCAGATCGGTCGCCGGGCCGGTGTAATCATCCGCTTTGCTGCTGTTCGGATCTTTGCCGAGGTAGTTCAGCACGGTGGCGAAAATCTCTTCCGGCGCGTCGAGGAAGGAGACGCCGCAGCTTTTCAGTTTTTCGAGGTTCTCCGGCTTCAGCACCAGATCCCAGCTGTCCACCGGCGCATCTTTGCCGAGAACGGCTTTCACCTTATCCACGTTGTAGCCAATGCCCGTCGTCGCCCACAGGTAAGGCATGGCGTATTTATTCTCCGGGTCATGCTTGGCGACCAGCTTCAGCACTTCGGGGTCAAGGTTCTTCCAGTTGGGCAGCTTACTTTTATCCAGCGGCTGGAACACGCCCGCCGCCAGCTGGCGTTCGAGGAAGCTTGCCGACGGCACCACCAGGTCGAAACCGGTGCTACCCGCCATTAATTTGCCTTCCAGCACTTC
>NZ_JAGRQY010000024.1:0-36714 GCF_018223905.1 Klebsiella sp. 28 | reverse complement strand
ATGCATCGGTAAGCTGTGAGGCCATATACACCTTTCCAAATACGGGAGACGCGGTCATTTCTTTCCACGCCCTGGCGACAACCGGCGGCGTCGCGGCCAAATCGCCATATCTTTTGACACAGGCGAAGAGGCTAGAGTGTTAACAGGTTATGTCGATAGTAGCGCGTTACAGGCAGTTTCGCCATTGGCGATTTCGCTATATAATTTTATACATATCGCTATCTTCGTGCATTTTCGCTACAGAATAGCCATAAATCATTTTTTTGCCTTGATGTCGGTCAGTTTGTCGGGCTCCTCCCATCGTCTTTTAGGGGTAGATCGGGTAGTGTGTGGCCGTTTATGTGAAATAAGGAATTTCTATGCGCAATCGTACATTCGCTGACCTCGATCGGGTGGTCGCGCTCGGCGGCGGGCATGGTTTGGGCCGGGTGATGTCCTCCCTCTCCTCGCTCGGTTCACGGCTGACCGGCATTGTCACCACCACCGATAACGGGGGTTCCACCGGGCGGATCCGTCGTTCGGAAGGTGGCATTGCCTGGGGCGATATGCGCAATTGCATCAATCAGTTAATTGCCGAGCCGAGCGTAGCGTCGGCGATGTTTGAGTATCGTTTTGGCGGTAACGGCGAGCTTTCCGGGCATAACCTCGGAAATTTGATGTTAAAGGCGCTGGATCACCTGAGCGTGCGGCCGTTAGAGGCGATCAATTTGATCAGAAACCTGCTGAAAGTGGACGCTTTCCTGATCCCGATGTCAGAACAACCGGTGGATTTGATGGCGCTCGATCATGAAGGCCATGAAGTTTATGGCGAAGTGAATATTGATCAGCTTGATAATGTGCCGCAGGAGCTGATGCTCACCCCGCCGGTACCGGCCACCCGCGAGGCGGTGGAGGCTATCGCCGAAGCCGATTTGATCCTCATTGGGCCGGGCAGTTTTTACACCAGCCTGCTGCCGATCCTGTTGCTCGACGAGATGGCCCAGGCGTTGCGCCGCACCCCGGCGCCGATGGTTTTTATCGATAACCTCGGCAAAGAGCATAGCCCGGCCGCGAGGCTGTCGCTGGCGGAGCGCATCGCGATTATGGAGCGCTATGTAGGCAAGCGGGTGGTGGATGCGGTGATCGCCGGTCCAAAAGCCGATATCAGCGGCATCGACGACCGGTTGGTGATCCAGACGCCGCTGGAGGCCAGCGACGTTCCCTATCGTCATGACCGGGCGCTGCTCCGCGGGGCGCTGGAGAAAGCGATCCAGCTGCCGGGCTGATCCTGCGCGCCGGAGGCGGCCCTCTTCGGCGCACCTTAAAATCTTAAGGTTGTCTTAAAATAGGGCTGGCACTATACCCTCATCTTTTTCTGTGGGTGTGCATTATGTCGTTATTGCCTCTGCGTCGGCCGGTGGTCAGCCGCACGACTTATCTGATTCTCTTTGCTTGCTATATCAGTATCTGTCTCAACCTGGCGTTTTATCGCCAGGTTTTCCCGTTACTGCCGGTAAATAGCCTGCATAACTGGCTGGTATTCCTCAGTATGCCGATCGTGGCCATTAGCGTGATGAATATCCTCACCACTCTCGCCTCGTTCCTGAAGCTGGACCGGCTGGTGATTAGCCTGTTCATTCTGCTCAGCGCCTCGGCGCAATACTTCATCTGGAACTTTGGCGTGGTGATCGACCGCAGCATGATCACCAATATCCTCGACACCACTCCGGCGGAAAGCTTTGCTCTACTCTCCGGCGAAATGATTGCCGTCCTCGGCCTTTCCGGGGTTTTGGCGGTATTCGTCGCCTGGTGGGTGAAAATCCGTAAGCCCGCCACGCGGTGGCGCGGCGCGGCGATGCGCCTGCTCAATATCGCCGTTTCGGCGCTGCTGATTATTCTGGTGGCCGCGCTGTTCTACAAAGATTACGCCTCGGTGTTCCGTAACAACAAAGAACTGGTGAAATCCCTGAGCCCTTCCAACAGCATTGTGGCCGTGAACTCCTGGTATGCTCATCATCGGATGGACAACCTGCCGCTGGTGAAGATTGGCGAAGATGCCACGCAGAAAGCGGTGATGCATAACGCTCCCCGTAAGAACCTGACGATCGTCGTGCTCGGCGAGACTTCGCGAGCGGATAACTTCTCACTGGGCGGCTATTCGCGCGACACCAACCCGCTGATGCGGCAGGACGGCGTGATCTATTTTCCGCATACCACTTCCTGCGGCACGGCAACCGCAGTTTCCGTGCCGTGCATGTTCTCCAATATGCCGCGCGCGCATTATGACGAAGAGCTGGCGCACCATCAGGAAGGCGTCCTGGATATTCTACAGCGCGCAGGGATCCGGGTGCTGTGGAACGATAATGACGGCGGCTGCAAAGGCGCCTGCGACCGGGTACCACACCAGAACGTCACCGACCTGAAGCTCACCGGGCAGTGCATCGATGGCGAGTGCTACGATGACGTCCTGTTCCATAATCTCGACAGCTATATCGATAACCTGCAACAGGATGGCATTATTGTGCTGCATACCATCGGCAGCCACGGTCCGACGTACTACAATCGCTATCCAGCGGCGTTTCGCAAATTCACGCCGACCTGCGACACCAATGAGATCCAGGGCTGTACCCGGGAGCAGTTGACCAATACCTATGACAACACCATCCTTTATGTCGACTATGTCGTTGATAAAGCGATAAAACTACTGCAATCTAAACAGGATAAATTTACCACTAGTCTGGTTTATTTGTCCGACCACGGCGAATCGCTGGGAGAAGATGGCGTCTATTTGCATGGTCTACCGTATTCCATCGCGCCGGATACGCAGAAACATGTGCCGATGGCGCTGTGGCTCTCCGCCGACTACCAGCAGCGCTACGGCATTTCCGCGCACTGTCTGCAGCAGCGGGCGCAAAAAGAGAATTACTCGCAGGATAATCTGTTCTCCACCCTGCTCGGCCTGCTCGGCGTCAGCACCCGCGAGTACCAGGCGGCAGATGATATCTTAACGCCATGTAGAGAGGCTGGTTGATGAAAATCTTAGTCATTGAAGACGATGCGCTGCTGTTGCAGGGGTTAATTCTGGCGATGCAAAGTGAAGGATACGTGTGCGACGGCGTCTCCACCGCGCACGAAGCCGCGCTATCGCTGGCCAGCAATCATTACAGCCTGATCGTGCTGGATCTCGGCCTGCCGGATGAAGACGGGCTGCATTTTCTCTCCCGCATGCGGCGGGAGAAAATGACCCAGCCGGTGCTGATCCTCACCGCCCGCGATACGCTTGAGGATCGCATTAGCGGTCTCGATACCGGGGCGGATGACTACCTGGTAAAACCCTTTGCCCTGGAGGAACTCAATGCGCGCATTCGCGCCCTGCTCCGCCGGCATAACAACCAGGGCGATAATGAAATCAGCGTCGGCAATCTGCGCCTTAACGTCACTCGCCGCCTGGTGTGGCTGGGTGAAACGGCGCTGGATCTTACGCCGAAAGAGTATGCCCTGCTGTCGCGACTGATGATGAAAGCCGGTAGCCCGGTGCATCGCGAGATCCTCTACAACGACATTTACAGCTGGGACAACGAACCGGCGACCAATACCCTGGAAGTGCATATTCACAACCTACGCGAAAAGATTGGCAAATCGCGGATCCGCACCGTCCGGGGCTTTGGCTATATGCTGGTTAACAACATCGACACGGAATAGACCATGGCTCTGTTTGCAACTGAAACCTGGACCATGCGCCACCGGCTGCTGCTGACCATCGGCGCCATCCTGGTGGTCTGCCAGCTGATAAGCGTCTTCTGGCTATGGCATGAGAGTAAAGAGCAGATCCAGCTGCTGGTGGCCAGCGCCATCGAAGGGCACAACAACCAGAAACATGTGGAGCATGAGGTACGGGAAGCGGTTGCCAGCCTGCTGGTGCCGAGCCTGCTGATCGTTGGCCTGGCGCTGTATATCAGCATGCTGGCGGTGCGCAAGATCACCCGCCCGCTTTCACGACTGCAAAGCGAACTGGAGAACCGCACGCCGGACAACCTCACTCCTATCGTACTCAGCGAATCGGTGCCCGAAGTCACGGCGGTGACCACCGCCCNNCCCTGAATCAGTTAGTTTCCCGCCTCAATCTGACCCTCGACCGCGAGCGGCTGTTTACCGCCGACGTGGCGCATGAGCTACGCACCCCGCTGGCCGGGCTGCGGCTGCACCTTGAGCTGCTGGCGAAAGTGCATGGCATGGGCGTCGACCCGCTGATCCAGCGTCTCGATCAGATGACCACCAGCATTTCCCAGCTGCTGCAGCTGGCGCGCGTCGGCCAGTCCTTCTCCGCCGGCAGCTACCAGCAGGTGCTGTTGCTGGATGACGTAGTAAAACCGCTGCAGGACGAACTGGAGGCTATGCTGGCGCAGCGTCAGCAGCGGCTGCTGCTGACGGATATCGAAAACGAGGCCGTCGTCTCTGGCGATGCGACGTTAATCCGCGTGATCCTGCGCAATCTGGTGGAGAATGCTCACCGCTACAGCCCTGAAGGGTCGACGATCCGCGTGTCGGTGAAAGCGGGCCTGATGCCGGTGATGGCGGTGGAAGATGAAGGGCCGGGGATCGATGAGGCGAAAAGCGGCGAACTCAGTAAAGCCTTCGTGCGCATGGACAGTCGCTACGGCGGCATTGGCCTCGGACTGAGCATCGTCACGCGCATCGCTCAGCTGCATGACGCCCAGTTTTTTTTGCATAACCGACAGCCAGGGCCAGGGGTCCGCGCGTGGGTGCTATTCCCGCAGCGCGGGGGTCAGAACGTCAGCACCCATTGATGGAAGAAGGCAACAATAATGACCAGGGCGGTGGCGACCGCCAGATATTCACGGAAGTTAATTTTTTGCATGGGCGCTATCCTCATCAGGTTGAAGATAGTGTCGCCTGGCGAGATTAAGCAAACATTAAGAAGGCCGCAACGCGGCCTTTTTTCTTCTCAAATGTTTGTTATCTGGCAAGCAGGACGATAAGAGAAGCGCGCCTTCACTATACCCCGCACGTCCACTCCGCCGGTCTGCGCCCAGAATCAGGAGGCGGCGATAAACAGCTCGCGCAGCTGATGCAGCTGGTCGCGTATTTGCGCCGCCTCCTCAAACTCGAGGTTCTGCGCGTGCTGCATCATCTGCCCTTCCAGCTCGTGGATTTTCTGCTGCAGCGCTTTTGGCGTCATATCCACAGCGCTAAGCCCGGCAGGCTCAACGGCCTTCGCTTTACCGCGCCCTTTGGCTTTGGTTTTCGCCAGGCCCTGGCCCAGCTGCAGGATATCCACCACTTTCTTATTGAGCCCCTGCGGCACGATGTCGTGCTCTTCGTTGTAGCGCTGCTGTTTCTCCCGTCGACGCTCGGTCTCGCCAATGGCTTTGGCCATGGAGGGGGTGATCTTATCGCCGTAGAGGATGGCCTTGCCGTTGACGTTGCGCGCCGCGCGGCCGATGGTCTGGATCAGCGAGCGTTCAGAACGCAGGAAGCCCTCTTTATCCGCATCCAGGATCGCCACCAACGACACCTCAGGCATATCCAGCCCCTCACGCAGCAGGTTGATCCCCACCAGCACGTCAAACTCGCCAAGACGCAGGTCGCGGATGATCTCCATGCGCTCGACGGTGTCGATATCCGAGTGCAGATAGCGCACGCGCTCGCCGTGCTCCTCAAGGTACTCGGTTAAGTCCTCCGCCATCCGCTTGGTGAGAGTGGTGACCAGCACGCGCTCGTTGATGGCCGTTCGCAGGCGGATCTCTGACAGCAGATCGTCGACCTGAGTCGCCACCGGGCGCACTTCGATGATTGGGTCAAGCAGACCGGTCGGCCGCACCACCTGATCCACAACCTCGCCGCCGGATTTATCCAGCTCATAGGCGCCCGGGGTCGCCGACACATAGATGGTTTGCGGCGCCAGCGCTTCGAATTCTTCAAACTTCATCGGCCGGTTATCCAGCGCCGACGGCAGGCGGAAACCATATTCCACCAGCGTCTCTTTGCGCGCCCGGTCGCCCCGGTACATACCGCCGATCTGCGGCACCGTGACGTGGGATTCGTCAATCACCAACAGGCCATCCGCCGGCAGATAGTCGAACAGGGTCGGCGGCGGCTCGCCGGGCCCGCGCCCGGAGAGAAAGCGCGAGTAGTTTTCAATGCCCGAGCAGTAACCCAGCTCGTTCATCATTTCGAGGTCAAACTGGGTACGCTGGGTTAAGCGCTGCTCTTCCAGCAGCTTGTTGTTGGCCAGCAGCACCTTGCGCCGCTCCGCCAGCTCCAGCTTGATCTCTTCCATCGCCTGGACGATGCGCTCCCGCGGCGTCACATAGTGGGTCTTGGGATAAATGGTATAGCGCGGCACCGTCCCTTCGACGTGGCCGGTGAGCGGGTCGAACAGCGACAGACGCTCGACCTCTTCGTCAAACAGCTCAATGCGCAGGGCGATATCGTCGGATTCCGCCGGGAAGACGTCGATCACCTCGCCGCGCACGCGAAAAGTGCCGCGCTGGAAGGCCTGATCGTTGCGGGTATACTGCAGTTCGGCCAGACGACGCAGGATCGCCCGCTGGTCAATCAGCATACCGACCGTCAGATGCAACATCATTTTCAGATACAGGTCCGGGTCGCCGAGGCCGTAGATCGCCGAGACTGACGCCACCACCACTACGTCGCGCCGCTCGAGCAGCGCTTTGGTGGCCGACAGACGCATCTGCTCAATATGTTCGTTAACCGAGGCGTCCTTCTCAATGAAGGTATCTGAGCTGGGAACGTAGGCTTCCGGCTGATAGTAATCGTAGTAGGAGACGAAATACTCGACGGCATTCTCCGGGAAAAACTCTTTCATCTCGCCGTAGAGCTGAGCCGCCAGGGTTTTGTTTGGCGCCAGCACCATCGTCGGCCGCTGCAGGTCGGCAATCACGTTGGCGATGGTAAAGGTTTTACCGGAGCCAGTAACCCCCAGTAGCGTCTGATGCGCAAGCCCATCCTCCAGCCCCTCTTCCAGGCGGCGGATGGCTTCCGGTTGGTCTCCGGAGGGGCGAAAGGCGGAATGCAGTACAAACGATTTACTCATCAATCAGAACCTGAAAAAAGAATTAGCGGCCGGTGTTTAATTCTACCCCCCGGACCGTTTTTTGCCAATAAATTATACTGGATATTTAAACAGTACGTACTTATGATAACGCCGCAAAAGGGTCTTATTGGCTAGCAAGCTGGGTGCAAAACGCGCGTCAGACGGAATAATCCTCCGGCCGCCAGGGTTATCCCCAGAAAATTTTACCTTTTAACATTTGTCAAGCGGACGGATGAAACTTTTATGGCAGCAGATGACGCTTTTCTTACACCCATTGATTTTATCTAACAAGCTGATATTTAAGATCTTTAAAGAAAAGACGCCTTTCGCGCCAATTCAGCCGCAAGCCGCGTACGCTCTAGCTTGCCGCAGGTTTTCTAACTCTAATACACAAGGTTATCCACAGGAATAGTGGATAACTGTCCGCAGCCCAAGACCACCGCCGCCCGGCGCCTGTCGCCTTTTGCGGTCAACCGCGTGGCGAAAAATTTTTATCGAACTATTTTTGATAACTATCCGCTTAAAGCCGCTCGATTTTTGCTGCTTTTTGCACCACCCTTTAGCGTCGGGCACCGGAAAAGTGCAGCCCCGGCGCTGACGAGGCCCGATGGTATCGGCGTTTAGCGCTTTTTTCCGAGCGTTCTTTTTCCTGGCAAGAGTTTTGCAGCATCTTTCTGTCGCCCTGACGCCAGGATAAGGAGAAAACGTCCATGTTGAATTTACAGGCAGTAAATCACTTTTACGGCAACCAGCATTCGCTGTGGAATGTCGATCTTGTACTACGCCCGGGAGAGTGCATTGGCGTACTGGGACGCGAGGGCATGGGAAAAACCACCCTGGTTAACTGCATTGCTGGCCACCTGCCGGTGGCCAGCGGCCGGATGACCTGGCATGACATTGGCGCCCCGCCGCAGGATCTCACCCCCCTGTCCGCTCAATCGCGCAGCGCCATTGGTATCGGCTACGTGCCACAAGATAAACGCATTTTTTCCCAACTCAGCGTGGAAGAGAACCTGCACATCGCCCTGGCGGCCGGGAACCCCGGGGCTAACGCCAGCGGCGGCGAGATTTATGAGCATTTTCCCGAGCTCTATGCCCTACGGCAGCGCAAAGGCGCCTCGCTGAGCGACGACGATCAGTACCAGCTGGCGCTGGCCAGGGCGCTGATCGTCCAGCCGCGGCTGCTGATCCTTGATGAACCCTCGCGCGGCAGAGGGCCGCGCTGCCTGCAAAAGCTGGCGGATCTGCTGCTGCGGTTAAATCGCGATATCGGCCTGACGGTGCTGCTCGCCGAGCAGCACCTGCCCTTTATCCGCCGGGTGGCGGATCGCTTCTGTGTCTTGCACCGGGGCCGTAACGTCGCCGAAGGCGATATTATGGCGCTGGATGAGCCGCTGCTGGCGCAGTGGATAACGCCGGATCCAGCGCCCTGAGGTCCAGATACTGCCCGAGATCGTCGCGCTGCGCGATATCGGCAAGCCACGGTATTTCGCCGAGGAACGGCGCGGCCAGTCGGTTTTTCAGCGTCGCCAGATATTCGGCGTGGCGCTTGCCCGGCGGCTGTACGTCATTGGCGATCCACCCCGCCAGCGGTAGTCCCGCCTGGCGTACCGCCTGAGCGGTAAGCATTGCGTGGTTGATACAGCCGAGCTTAACGCCCACCACCAGAATGACCGGCAGCTGTTCCGCCTGCGCCCAGTCGGCGAAGGTCAGGGAATCCGAGAGCGGCGTAAACCAGCCGCCGGCGCCTTCCACCAACACCCAGTCGGCGAGACCTTCCAGCTCACGCAGCCCGCTGGAGAGCCTGGCCGCGGCGATCGGCCGCCCTTCGTCGGCGCTGATGATGTGCGGGGAGGTCGGCTCGGCGAAGGTATAGGGGTTCACCTGGTCGTAACGCAATGCGACCCGACTATGACGCTGCAGCGCCAGCGCATCTTCATTACGCAGCCCATCGCCGGTAAGCTCGCTACCGGAGGCCACCGGCTTATAGCCGGCAGTGTGAAAACCCAGCAGATTCGCCGCCTGCAGCAGGGCGCTGCTGGCGATGGTTTTACCGACTTCAGTATCGGTCCCGGTGACAAAAAAACGTTTAGTCACGCTCAATGACTCCTGTAAAAAGAGAATACGTCAGCGGGCAGATGCCCTGCCGCTGCGGCCAGGCCAGCTGCAGCTCGCGCAGTTTGCCGCGGCCAAGCGGGGCGGCGGTCCGCCCCTGGTGCAAATGGGTGGCGCCGATGCCCTTCAGGGAGCGCATAGCGCTCAACGCATCGGCGAACGGCAGGCTAATCTGATGAACCTCGCCGGTCGCGCGCAGGCCGCTAAGCGCCGCGCGCACCGCCGCTTCGCTAAGGAAACGGTTGGCATGCGGCCGGTCGTCGATGGCCTGCCACGCCTGATTGAGCTCCGGCAGCGAGTCGGCGAGCAGCGTGCTAAACGCCACTCTGCCGCCGGGACGCGCCACCCGGTACAGCTCGCCAATTGCCGCCCGTAGATCGTCGCACCACTGCACCGCCAGATTGCTCCACGCCAGATCGACGCAGGCGTCCGGCAGCGGCAGCGCCTCAATATCCCCCAGCAGATAATGCTGCGCGGCGTCGTTACGCTGCGCCTGGGCGAGCATCCCGGCGGAGAGATCCAGCGCGGTCACCACGCTGCCCGCCTCACGCCAATAGCGACTCATACTGCCGGGGCCGCAGCCGGCATCCAGCACCTGCGCAAAATCGCGGCGCGCCAGCTGGCGCAGCAGTAGATCGGCGCAGCGCCGCTGCAGTTCATCATGTTGCGTATAGCCGCTGGCCGCCCGGCCAAACGCCGCGGCCACCGCCTGCTTATTCACTGTGGCCATGCAGCACCTCCAGTAAACGGTTAATGTCTTCAGCATGATGGGCGGCTGTCAGGGTCAGGCGCAAACGCGCGCTGCCGACCGGCACCGTCGGCGGACGGATCGCCGTTGCCCAGCAGCCCGCGTCGCGTAGACGGCAGGCCAGGTTCAGCGCCCGGGCGTTGTCGCCGACGATCAGCGGCTGGATCGCGCTGACGGAGTCGGTCAACCCCAGCGACACCTCGCCCATCCCCTCACGGAACTGACGGATGCGGGCGGCCAGGATGTCGCGACGCTGCTGCCCTTCATCGCTGCGAATGATCCCCAGGGCAGCGCTCAGCGCCACCGCCTGGGCGGGCGGCATCGCGGTGCTGTAGATCAGATGACGGGCAAACTGCAGCAGATAATCGGCCATTGCTTCGTCGCACAGCACCGCCGCGCCGCTGACGCCGAAGGCCTTGCCGAAGGTAACCACCAGCAGCTCAGGGCGCACCGCCTGCGCGGCGCAGCTCCCGCGTCCTTCGTCGCCGACCACGCCAACACCGTGGGCGTCATCCACCAGCAACACTGCCCCTGCGGCCTGCGTCGCGGCGTGAATGGCCGCCAGCGGCGCGCTGTCGCCGTCCATGCTGAAAATACCTTCAGTGACCGCCAACTGTTCGCCCGCCAGCGGCTTAGCCAGCAGTTGCGCGAGCTGCTGCGGATCGTTGTGGGTAAAGCGCCGCAGCTGCGCCGGGCTGAGGCTCGCGGCCTCCAGCAGAGAGGCGTGGCTCAGACGGTCGGCGACAATCCGATCGTCTTTCTCCACCAGGGCAGCGATCAGCGCCTGATTCGCGGCAAAGCCGGAGATAAACAGCAATGCGCGCGGATAGCCCAGCCAGTCGGCGAGCGCCTCTTCCAGCGCGCGGTGGGCTTCGCTATAGCCGCTCACGTGGCCCGAGCCGCCGGCACCGACGCCATAGCGCGTGGCCCCCTGTTGCCAGGCGGCGATAATCGCCGGATGCTGACTCAGGCCCAGATAGTCATTGCTGGAGAAGTTAAGCCAGCGCTCCCCTTCCCGCTCCAGCCAGCGCCCGGCGCCGTGCGTCACCGGCAGGCGGCGGCGAAAAGCTTCCGCCGCCCGCCGCTCGTCCAGCGCCCGATCGATTCGCTGCTGCCAGCTCATAGCGCCGCCGCGTTGTAATATTCCTCAGTGTCCGGGGTGAGTAAGGCCTGCTCCAGACGCTGCTGCTGCTCATTGTCGCCTTCCAGCACCGCCGTCTGCTGCGGGTTGATCCCCAGCTTGCGGAACAGCTGCAGGTCTTTGTCCTCTTCCGGGTTCGGCGTGGTCAGCAGCTTGCAGCCGTAGAAAATCGAGTTCGCCCCGGCCATAAAGCACATCGCCTGGGTCTGCTCGTTCATCTGCTCGCGGCCGGCGGAGAGACGCACGTAGGAGGTGGGCATCATGATGCGCGCGATGGCGATAGTGCGGATGAAATCAAAAGCGTCGACGTCGTCGTTATCCGCCAGCGGCGTGCCCTTGACCTTCACCAACATGTTGATCGGTACGCTTTCCGGCGGCGTTGGCAGATTAGCCAGTTGCAGCAGCAGTCCGGCGCGATCTTTTACGCTCTCTCCCAGCCCGACGATGCCGCCGGAGCAGACTTTGATCCCAGCATCACGCACTTTATCCAGCGTATCCAGGCGCTCCTGGTAGGTGCGGGTGGTGATGATGTTGCCGTAAAATTCCGGCGAGGTATCAAGGTTGTGGTTGTAGTAATCGAGGCCCGCTTCGGCCAGGCGCTGCGCCTGACTGTCGGTCAGGGTGCCGAGCGTCATACAGGACTCCAGCCCCAGCGCCTTCACCCCTTTCACCATCTGCTCCAGATAAGGCATATCGCGGTCATTGGGGTTTTTCCACGCCGCGCCCATACAGAAGCGGGTGGAGCCGGCGTTTTTCGCCTGGCGCGCTGATTCCAGCACCTGCTCAACCTCCATCAGGCGCTCGGCTTCGAGGCCGGTTTTGTAGCGTGCGCTCTGCGGGCAATATTTACAATCTTCCGGGCAGGCGCCGGTTTTGATCGACAGCAGGGTGCTGACCTGCACCTGACGCGGATCAAAGTGTTGACGATGGATTTGCTGTGCTTCGAATAGCAGATCGATCAGCGGTTTATTAAATAATTCCGTTACTTGCGACATTGTCCAGCGAGGTTGGTGAGCCATTTTCCTCTCCAAAAGGTCGTACACTTCCTATTTCACACAGCCTCTTTGTTGGCGGCACTCGCGCCTCCCAGTTACATAGTGAACTATGCTCCTGGGGATGTTCTCGCTTGCCGCCTCGATGCTGCGCGAAATATTTTGTGTACGTTTCATTGTAAGTAAGTTCAGTGTAGACTTGTAAACCTAAATGTTTTCAAAATGGTTTACAAGTCGCTTATGACACTGGACGATCTCGCTTTCGATCGGCGCCACATCTGGCACCCCTACACCTCTATGACTTCCCCCCTGCCGGTCTACCCGGTGGTGTCCGCCCACGGTTGCGAGCTGTCCCTCGCCGGCGGCGAACAGTTGGTTGACGGTATGTCTTCCTGGTGGGCGGCGATCCACGGCTACAATCACCCACGCCTCAATGCGGCGCTGAAGGGGCAAATTGACCAAATGTCGCACGTGATGTTCGGCGGGATCACCCATCCGCCAGCAGTTGCGCTATGCCGTCAGCTGGTGGCGATGACCCCGGCCTCGCTGGAGTGCGTTTTCCTCGCCGACTCCGGTTCAGTGGCGGTAGAGGTGGCGATGAAAATGGCGCTGCAGTACTGGCAGGCTAAAGGCGAACCACGTCGTCGTTTTCTGACCTTCCGCAACGGCTATCACGGGGATACCTTCGGAGCGATGTCGGTCTGCGATCCGCAGAACTCGATGCACAGCCTGTGGCAGGGCTACCTGCCGGATAACCTGTTCGCCCCCGCGCCGCAAAGCCGCTTTGACGGCGAGTGGGACGAGATGGATATGGTGCCGTTTGCCCGCCTGATGGCCGCGCATCGTCATGAAATCGCCGCGGTGATCCTCGAACCTATCGTCCAGGGGGCGGGCGGCATGCGGATGTACCATCCGGAGTGGCTGAAGCGGGTGCGTAAAATGTGCGACCGGGAAGGGATACTGCTGATCGCCGATGAGATTGCCACCGGCTTTGGACGCACCGGCAAGCTGTTCGCTTGTGAACACGCCGGGATTACCGCCGACATTCTGTGTCTGGGCAAAGCGCTGACCGGCGGCACCATGACCCTTTCCGCCGCCATCACCACCCGAACGGTTGCTGAAACCATTAGCAATGGCGAAGCCGGTTGCTTTATGCACGGCCCCACCTTTATGGGCAATCCGCTGGCCTGCGCGGTGGCCGGCGAAAGCCTGCGCCTGCTGGAGAGCGGCGAATGGCAGCCGCAGGTGGCGGCGATTGAAGCCCAGCTGCAGGGCGAGCTGGCCCCGGCGCGGGGATCTGCGCTGGTCGCGGACGTCCGCGTGCTGGGCGCTATTGGCGTGGTTGAAACCCGTCGCCCGGTCAACATGGCCGCCCTGCAGCGCTTTTTCGTCGAGCAGGGAGTCTGGATCCGTCCGTTTGGCCGGCTGATTTATCTGATGCCGCCGTACATCATCACGCCCGAGCAGCTGACCCGCCTGACCCGTGCGGTCAACCAGGCAGTGCAGGACGAAACATTTTTTAGCGAATAAATAGCGGAATTGCGTCGTCGGGAAGGCTACACTTCTTTGTTAATCAGCGCATTATCAATGAGGATGAAGCATGAAACTGATCAGTCACGATCTCCAGGACGGCGGTAAGCTGCCTAATCGTCACGTCTTCAACGGCATGGGCTACGATGGCGACAATATTTCGCCGCATCTGATGTGGGATGATGTGCCCGCGGGAACCAAAAGCTTTGTGGTGACCTGCTACGATCCGGATGCGCCGACCGGCTCCGGCTGGTGGCACTGGGTGGTCGCTAACCTGCCGGCCGATACCCGCGTCCTGCCGCAAGGGGCCGGTTCCGGTCAGGCGGAGCTGCCGGAAGAGGCCGTTCAGACCCGCACCGATTTTGGTAAGGCAGGCTACGGCGGCGCGGCGCCGCCGAAGGGCGAAACCCACCGCTATATCTTCACCGTCCACGCCCTGGACGTCGAGAAAATTGAGGTGGATGCTGAGGCCAGCGGCGCGATGGTCGGCTTTAACGTCCATTTCCATTCCCTCGCCAGCGCCTCCATCACCGCCCTGTTCAGTTAATCTTCCCCGGATAGCGGCTTGCGCCTTATCCGGGGTACCCGCGGCGCCATTTGTTTTTCGGGTGGCGCTGCGCTTACCCAACCTACACTACCCCCACGCCCATGCTAGCGCAGCGCCGCCGGGCGATTGCCGCGGGCACGGAGCCGCTTTTATGCCGGGCGGCGTCTGACGCCTTGCCCGGCCTACGGTGCGTGCGACCTGCCGTGAAGTTACCCACCAGACCTGCTGAAACTGCTGGTGTTGCGGCCTCAACATCGCTGAGACGTTCCCGGAAGGCCGGGGCAGCCCGCATGGATGCGGGCTGAGGGCCGTGTTTTGCAAGGACGCTGCCTCGGCCCGACCCGAAGCCTGCAGGGATAAGTCGAAGGCACCACGCAGTGGCGATGTTGCTGGCCGGAGCCCGGGGGTACAGGGGGCGGCGGCGACTGGCCGCCCCCTGTGCGCTCCCTGCGCCATGAAAAACAGAGTGCAGAAAAAATAACCGGGAGCGCAAAGAACGCTGAAGTCACACGTGATACACGCTTTTGCCGGACTGAGAAAGTGGCAATCCGATCGTAGACCTACGCAAGCGCAGCGCCGCCGGACGATTGCCGCGGGCACGGAGCCGCTTTTATGCCGGGCGGCGGCTGACGCCTTGCCCGGCCTACGGTCCGTGCCATTTGTAGCCCCGGTAAGCGCAGCGCCACCGGGGAAATTGATCTTACTGTTCAGTGGCTACCTGCAGCGCCGTTTTACGCACCCGCGCATACCACACCACCGTCAGCAGCCCGAGCCAGACCAGGCCGGCGATCAGCGCCATCCGCGTTTCGGCAAACATCCCTAATACGGCGATGACCAGCCCCATAAACAGCAGCGTCAACAGCGGCGCAACCGGCCAGAACGGAATGGGAAAGGCGATCTGGCTGCGCTCTTCGGCAGACAAACCGCGGCGCATGGCAAAATGGGATAGCAGAATCATCAGCCACACCCATACCGTGGCGAATGCCGCCAGCGAAGCAATTAGCACAAATACCTGCTCGGGGATCAGATAGTTCAATACCACCGCCGCCAGCAGCGCGCCGCCCATGACCACCACCGTCATCCAGGGCACACCGTTGCTGGCGATGCGCTGGAAGCTTTTCGGCGCCAGCCCCTCTTTCGACATGCCGTACATCATGCGTCCGGCGCCAAAAATATCGCTGTTAATCGCCGAGATGCTGGCGCTGATCACGATGATGTTAAGGATGGTCGCCGCCGCCGGGATCCCCAGACCGTCGAAAATAAGCACAAACGGACTCCCCTGTTCGCCAAAGCTGTTCCACGGGAAGATCGCCATCAGTACCGCCAGGGTGCAGACGTAGAACAGGATAATGCGCAGCGGAATGGTATTGATGGCCTGCGGGATCACCTTCTTAGGATCCTTCGCTTCCGCGGCGGTGACGCCGATAATCTCCACCCCGCCGAAGGCGAACATCACGATGCCAAGCGAGGCGATAACGCCCTGCCAGCCGTTAGGGGCAAAGCCGCCGTGGCTCCAGAGGTTTTCCAGCCCGGTGGCCGGGAAGCTGTGGCCAAAGCCAAAGAAGATGATCCCCGCCCCCGCCAGCATCATGGCGATAATCGCCACCACCTTCACCAGAGACAGCCAGAACTCCATCTCGCCAAATACCCGCACGTTGCACAGGTTCATCGCGCCGATAAAGAAAATGATGCTGAGGATCCAGATCCAGCGCGGCACATCGGGGTACCACAATCCCATATAGATGCCGAAGGCGGTGACGTCGGCCAGGGCGACGATCACCATTTCAAAGGTGTAGGTCCAGCCGGTAATAAACCCGGCCAGTGGCCCGAGATACTGGCGGGNNATAGGCCAGCAGCACCGCCGGGCCCGCCGCTTTGATGGCTGAGGCCGAGCCATAGAACAGCCCGGTGCCGATAGCGGAGCCGAGCGCAATAAACCGAATGTGTCGGGCATTGAGCCCGCGCAGCAGATGTGGCTTGTGTTGTTGTTGCATATACAGGTGTCCTGATTTTTTTATATGACGACAAATATGCGGTGTAGGGCGGTCGGGGGAATGACTTCCCCCGACGCGGGTACAGAGAACAACGGTGATTAATGCAGTACGGCAGGCAGCAGACGCGTCAGGTGACGGGCCGCCAGAAGCGCAATGGCGTTATCGATATCCGGGGCGAAGTAGCGATCCTGCGTATAGTGCGGCACGCGTTCGCGCAGCAAGTGACGCGCCTCTTCCAGCAGCGGACTGGTGGTCAGTCCTTCGCGCATATCCAGCCCCTGCGCCGCCGCCAGCCACTCAACGGCCAGCACCCCGCGGGTGTTCTCGGCCATCGCCCACAGGCGGCGACCGGCAGCCGGCGCCATGGAAACATGGTCTTCCTGGTTGGCGGAGGTGGGCAGGCTGTCAACGCTATGCGGGTGCGACAGCGCTTTGTTTTCACTGGCTAAGGCCGCCGCCGTGACCTGGGCAATCATAAACCCGGAGTTGACGCCGCCATTTTTGACGAGGAACGGCGGCAGCTGCGACATATGGCTGTCCATCATCAGCGCGATGCGGCGCTCGGAGAGCGAGCCGATTTCGGCGATCGCCAGCGCGATATTATCCGCGGCCATCGCCACCGGTTCGGCATGGAAGTTACCGCCGGAGATGACGTCATTTTCGGCGGCAAAGACCAGCGGGTTATCGGAGACCGCGTTGGCTTCAGCCAGCAGCACCTCAGCCGCCTGGCGGATCTGCGTCAGGCAGGCGCCCATCACCTGCGGCTGGCAGCGCAGGGAGTACGGGTCCTGCACCTTGCTGCAGTTATGGTGCGACTGCGAGATCGCGCTATCTTCGGTCAGCAGGTGGCGATACAGCGCCGCCGCATCAATCTGCCCGCGCTGGCCGCGCACTTCATGGATGCGCGCATCAAACGGACGACGTGAGCCCAGCGCCGCTTCGGTGGTTAACGCCCCGCAGACGACCGCGGAGGCGAACAGATCCTCGGCTTCGAACAGACCGCGCAGGGCAAAAGCGGTCGAGGCCTGGGTGCCGTTGAGTAGCGCCAGCCCCTCTTTCGCCGCCAGGGTAATCGGCTCCAGCCCCACCTGACGCAGCGCTTCGGTGGCCGGCAGCCATTCGCCGCCGCGTACCCGCGCTTTACCTTCTCCGAGCAGGGTCAGCGACATATGCGCCAGTGGCGCGAGGTCGCCGGAAGCGCCGACGGAGCCTTTGGCCGGGATCCACGGCGTCACGCCGGCATTCACCAGGCCAATCAGCGCCTGGATCACGCTCAGGCGGATCCCGGAGAAACCGCGGGACAGGCTGTTAATCTTCAGCACCATAATCAGCCGCGCCAGATCATCGTCCAGCGGCTCGCCAACGCCCGCCGCGTGGGATAGCACCAGCGAACGCTGCAGGTTCTCCAGATCTTCCGTCGAGATACGGGTTTGCGCCAGCAGGCCAAAACCGGTGTTGATGCCGTAGGCGGTACGCCCTTCGGCAAGGATGGCGTTGACGCAGGCCACGCTCTCGTCAATGGCGGCAAACGCGCCGCTGTCGAGGGTAATATTTACCGGGTGGCTGTAAACGTCGCGGAGCTGCGACAGGCTGAGTTGACCCGGGATCAAAGTTAAAGATTTCATTTAGCGTTCCCCTGCGTTGCCGCCACCATCGGAAGATTCAGACCCTGTTCCGCCGCGCATTCAATGGCAATCTCATACCCCGCGTCGGCATGACGCATCACGCCGGTGGCCGGGTCGTTGTGCAGGACGCGGGCGATACGCGCCGCCGCTTCATCGGTACCATCGCAGACGATAACCATCCCGGAGTGTTGCGAGAAGCCCATGCCTACCCCGCCGCCGTGGTGCAGCGACACCCAGGTCGCGCCGCTGGCGGTATTGAGCAGGGCGTTGAGCAGCGGCCAGTCGGAGACCGCATCAGAACCATCGCGCATCGCTTCGGTTTCGCGGTTCGGGCTGGCGACGGAGCCGGAGTCAAGGTGATCCCGGCCAATGACGATCGGCGCGGAGACTTCGCCGCTGCGCACCATTTCGTTAAACGCCAGACCGAGCTTTTGCCGCCACTCCAGACCGACCCAGCAGATACGCGCCGGCAGTCCCTGGAAGCTGATGCGCTCGCGCGCCATATCCAGCCAGTGGTGCAGATGCTGATCATCTTTGATGATCTCTTTCACTTTCGCGTCGGTCTCGTAGATATCCTGCGGATCGCCGGACAGCGCTACCCAGCGGAACGGGCCGATACCGCGGCAGAACAGCGGGCGGATATAGGCCGGCACGAAGCCCGGGAAATCGAAGGCGTTGCTGACGCCCACTTCCTGCGCCATCTGGCGGATGTTGTTGCCGTAGTCGAAGGTTGGGACCCCCATCTCATGGAAGGCCAGCATCGCCTGCACGTGATCGGCCATCGAGCGTTTCGCCGCCAGAATAGTGCCCTGCGGGTCGGATTCGGCTTTCTGCTGATACTCTTCCCAGCTCCAGCCTTTCGGCAGATAGCCATGCAGCGGGTCGTGGGCGCTGGTCTGGTCGGTGACCATATCCGGGCGCACGCCGCGCTTCACCAGCTCCGGTACGATCTCCGCGGCGTTGCCGCACAGCGCGATAGAGATGGCCCGCCCTTCGGCGGTGTATTTTTTGATGCGCGCCAGGGCGTCATCCAGCGAGGTGGCTTGCTCATCCACGTAGCGGGTACGCAGACGGAAATCGATGCGGCTCTGCTGACATTCGATGTTCAGCGAGCAGGCGCCGGCCAGCGTCGCGGCCAGCGGCTGCGCGCCGCCCATGCCGCCCAGACCGGCGGTTAATACCCAGCGGCCTTTCAGGCTGCCCTGGTAGTGCTGGCGACCGGCTTCGACGAAGGTTTCGTAGGTACCCTGCACGATGCCCTGGCTGCCGATGTAGATCCAGCTGCCGGCGGTCATCTGGCCGTACATCGCCAGCCCTTTGGCATCCAGCTCGTTAAAGTGTTCCCAGGTGGCCCAGTGCGGGACCAGGTTGGAGTTGGCGATCAGCACGCGCGGTGAGTTTTCATGGGTTTTGAATACGCCCACCGGCTTCCCGGACTGCACCAGCAGGGTTTCATCGCTTTCCAGGTTCTTCAGCGCCTTCACGATAGCGTCATAGCATTCCCAGTTGCGCGCTGCGCGACCAATACCGCCATAGACCACCAGCTCGTGCGGGTTTTCGGCGACATCGGGATCAAGGTTATTCATTAACATACGCAGCGGGGCTTCGGTCAGCCAGCTCTTAGCGGTCAGCGTCGTGCCTCTTGGCGCACGGACGTCCAGCTGGCGATATTTGCTTTGCGACATCGGGGTTTCTCCTGACAATGAACGTTGTTTACGTAGATACATATACTTGTCTATACAAGCATGCGCAAGCCAGGATTTAACAGAAATGATACAATTTTGTTATATTGCGTCAGCAATCACGTTTTGCTGACGCCAGCGTGGATCAGGAGCCAAAGCGCCCCTGCAGACGATATCGGCTACCGGGGAACAGCAGGCGCGCGTGGGAGACGATGTGGGTTGTCGACCAGGTGCGACGACGGATCAGCAGGCACGGATCGTGGGCGTGAATATGCAGCAGCGCGCACTCTTCCGCCGTGGCCTGCACCGCTTCAACAATATGTTCACCTTCGGTTAACGGCGCGATCAGCGACAGGTAATCATGGGGCGTGGTGGCGGTGTAGTCCTGATGCAGATAGTCCGGGACCACTGCGGCATTGACGCAGCGATCTTCGATTTGCACCGGCACCTCGTTTTCGTAATGCACCATCAGCGAGTGAAAGATGCGGGTGCCTTCCGGGACGCTGAGCGCCGTCGCCTGAATATGATCCGCCCGGGTCTCCTCAAGCAGGAGTACCTCACAGCGGTGCTGATGGTGACGGGCGACAATTTCTGCGGCAATACTGCGCACCTCGAACAGCGCCGACTGCCCTTTCGGCTCGGCGACAAAGGTTCCCACCCCTTGCAACCTGACCAGCAGGCCTTCGTCCGTCAGCTCGCGCAGCGCGCGATTGATGGTCATTCGGCTGAAGCCGAACTGGGCCACCAGCTCAGCTTCCGACGGGATACGGTCATGCGGTCGCCAGACGCCGCTGTGGATCTTTTCGCTGATCGCCTGCTTCACCTTTTCATAGAAAGGCGCGGGCGCGGAACGAGGTTGTTGTGCAAACATGGCCTGGCTTTCCTTATGCGTAATAAGCGGAGCGGCGAAACGAAAATAATAGCGCGGATCGCTAGCGCCACCAATGGGCGATTTGCCATGCCACACGGGCCGCCACGCGAGCGCCCTGACCGTCAATGTCAAACAGCGGGTTAAACTCCACCAGATCCACCGCCTGCAGCTTACCGCTGCGGCACAGCGGCTCAACGATGCGCAGCAGCGTGGCCAGCGGCACGCCCAGCGCCGCCGGGGCCGACACCGCCGGCATTTCTCGCGCCGGCAGCACGTCGAGATCGATAGTCAGATACAGACGGTCGAATTGCGCGATATTGCGCTCAAGCTCCGGCAATACGCGAGTTTCGAAGGCTGTCAGCACCTCCAGATCTTCAACGATAGCCACCTGGCGGCGCGCCGCTTCATCCCATAGCGCCTGGGTGTTCGCCGCCCGGCTAACCCCGATGCAGGTATAGTGAAAACCGCGCTGCTGCGCGTCACACTCCAGCGCCAACTGGCGGAACGGCGTCCCGGAGCTGGCGCAGTCGGCAAAGCGCAGATCCAGATGCGCATCGAGATTAATAATGCCCACTTTTTCGCCCGGGAAGGCATCCAGTACCCCAGCGCCGTGGCCGAAGGCCGTCTCGTGGCCGCCGCCCAGGACCAGCGTGCGTTTACCCGCCCGCTGACAGTCGGCCACCGCCTCGCGCAGCGCCTGATGCGCGGCTTCTAACTGCTCGCCGTCGACGCTGATGGTGCCCATATCCACGCAGCGGTCATGACCCTGATGGCTGGCCATATTGGCCAACGCCCGGCGCAGGGTCGCCGGGCCGTCCGCTGCCCCGGTACGCCCCTTGTTACGCCGAACCCCTTCGTCACAGGCGAAGCCGAGCAGCGCGATATCGCCGGGCATCTCCTGCGGCGCGAAGCGTTCCGCGCGGGCGATGGTCTGGAACAGGCGCAGCGCATTGGGCGCTTCCGCGCTGTCGTCGCGTCCCTGCCAGAGACTGGCTGGCGTAGCTTGCCACAGCATCATTGCAACTCTCCTTGAACAACGCGATGCCAGAGCGGACTGCGCCCCGGCTCATACACCATCTCGACGGGATGCTCAGCATCCCAGATGGCGAAGTTAGCGACAAAGCCCGGCGCCAGCTGGCCGTGGCTGGCCTGGCGCCCCAGCGCCCGCGCGGCATGGCGCGTCACGCCGGCCCACGCCTCCTCCGGCGTCAGGCCAAACTTGACGCAGGCCATGTTCATCGCCAGATGCAGGCTGGCGAAGGGGCTGGTGCCGGGGTTGAAATCGGTCGCCACCGCCATCGGCACCTGGTACTTGCGCAGCAGCTCGACCGGCGGTTTACGGGTTTCATTAAGGAAGTAGAACGCGCCGGGGAGCAGGGCTGCCACGGTGCCGCTTTCGCGCATCGCCGCCACGCCCTCTTCCGTCAGATACTCGATATGGTCGGCGGAAAGCCCATGATAGCGGCTCACCAGCTGCGCGCCGCCCAGCGACGAGAGCTGCTCAACGTGGCCTTTTACCGGAATGCCCAGCGCCTGCGCCGCCTGAAAGACGCGCTCAGTTTGCTGCGGGCTGAAGCCGACGTTTTCGCAGAAGACGTCAACGCTTTCAAACAGTCCCTCCTGCCACAGCGTCGGCAAAATGGTCTCGCAGACCAGCGTAATATAGCCGTTAGCATCGCCTTGATATTCCGGCGGCGTGGCGTGGGCGGAGAGCAGCGTCGCCGACAGTTCCACGCCATTATGATCGGCCAGTTGTCGGGCGACCCGCAGCATTTTGCGTTCGTTTGGCAGGTCGAGGCCGTAGCCGGATTTGATCTCCAGGGTGGTCACCCCTTCACGCAGCAGGCGTTCCAGACGCGGCTGGGCCAGCGCCAGTAGTTCAGCTTCGCTGCTGTCGCGCGTGGCGCGCACGGTGGAGTTAATGCCGCCGCCGCTGGCGCTGATGGTTTGATACGACACGCCGTTCAGCCGCTGCTCCCACTCCTGGGCCCGGCTGCCGCCGAAGACGAGATGGGTGTGGCAGTCGATTAATCCCGGCGTTACCAACCGGCCTTCAAGATCGATACTGCGCCCGCTGGGGACGTCATCTTCGGCGACAATCGCCGCGATGCGGCCGTCGCGCACCAGCAGCGCATGGCGCTCCAGCAGGCCGTAAGGTTGAGCGTGATCGGGGTTCAGGGTGGCGAGACGCCCGTTTCGCCAGATAACGAGTTCGGAAGTGGCTTCAGTCATAGCGCTTAACTTGTCATGGGTTGTATAGACATTTATTTTCATAACGCCGGTAAAGTCAACAATAGCGCAGGGAAATGTTATTTTTTTGTGACTAAAGACCATCCGGCAGGGCTGCGCGTTGCGTAAAGACGGTAAGTTTTTCCGTCCACGTCTTCCCGTTTCGTTCAAGTTAGTATAAAACAGCAGGTTTTAAAGGACTTATACCCTGGCGTCTCAGCCGGGGTATTTCACTACGCTTAATTTTGCCCGGAGCAACATGAACACATATTCCGTTTCCCGTCTGGCGCTGGCGCTGGCCTTCGGCGTGACGCTGTCCGCCTGTAGCTCGACGCCTGCCGATCAACAGCCCTCAACGCAGACTGCACCGGGCACTACCGCGCGTCCCATACTCAACGCCGAAGAAGCGAAAAACTTCACGCCGGCGGCCTATTTCCAGTCGCTGGCTCCCAACGCCGCCGCCTGGACGCCGTCTGCTATCAGCCTGCCGGCGCAGCCTGACTTTATCGTCGGCCCTGCGGGAACCCAGGGCGTAACCCATACCACCATTCAGGCGGCGGTGGATGCCGCAATTGCCCGTCACTCTAACCGTCGTCTGTATATCGCGATTATGCCGGGCGAGTACCCGGGAACCGTCTACGTTCCGGCGGCGCCGGGCGCCCTGACCCTGTATGGTACTGGCGATAAGCCAATCGACGTGAAAATCAGCGAAGCCATTGATTCCGAGATGGATCGCAACACCTGGCGTCGTCTGGTCAATCCAGGCGGTAAATATATGCCGGGTAAACCGGCGTGGTATATGTTCGACAGTTGCCAAAGCAAATCCGCGGCGACCGTCGGCGTAATGTGTTCCGCAGTCTTCTGGTCACAGAATAATGGTCTGCAGCTGCAGAACCTGACCATCGCCAACAACCTCGGCGACAGCGTTGACGCCGGTACCCACCAGGCGGTGGCATTGCGCAGCGATGGCGACCAGGTGCAGATCAATAAGGTCAATATTCTTGGCCGTCAGAACACCTTCTTCGTGACCAACAGCGGCGTGCAAAACCGTCTGCAGGACAACCGTCAGACCCGCACCCTGGTGACCAACAGCTACATTGAAGGCGATGTGGATATCGTTTCCGGCCGCGGCGCGGTGGTGTTTGATAACACCGATTTCCGCGTGGTGAATTCCCGTACCCAGAAAGAGGCCTACGTCTTCGCGCCGGCTACTCTGAAGAGCGTGACCTACGGCTTCCTGGCGACCAACAGCCGCTTCACCGCCTCCGGGGATAACGTCGCGCAGCTCGGCCGCGCGCTGGACGTCGATGGCAACAGCAACGGCCAGGTGGTGATCCGCGACAGCGCTATCAATGAAGGCTTTAATATTGCCCAGCCGTGGGCGGCGGCGGTAGGCTCCGGCCGCCCGTTCAGCGGCAACACCGGCAGCGCCGATGACAAAGGCAATCTGCAGCGCAACCTCAACGACAACGGCTTCAACCGCATGTGGGAGTACAATAACCGCGGCGTGGGAAGCACCGTGGTCGCCGAGCCGAAACAGTAAAGCGCAACAAGCGTGAACCATAATAAAAGAGAGGGCGATGCCCTCTCTCAAACTGCTGACAACGTGCAATCTTCAGGAATTGCCCGGCGGCGCTGCGCTTGCGCGGCCCTACAGATAACTGCATAACGGTTTGATATTGAAGTCTTTCGTAGGCCGGGTAAGGCGAAAGTCGCCACCCGGCAGAAATGCGAGCACAATGACGAAACAGGTTTGTCGTCAGCCAGAGAGGGGGCGATGCCCCCTCTTTTCTTTTTCGTTCAGCGCTTCACGCCGTCAGGCGGAACGCCATTTGCGGGTCAGCGGTTTTTCCAGTTCCACGATCAGGAACATGGCGAAGCCGATGATAAAGGTGATCACCCAGTAGCGGAACGGCAGCCCGGTGGTGCCGAACAGCATCTGCATAAAAGGCGCGTAGATAATCAGCAGCTGTAGCAGCAGCAGTACGCCGCTGACGATCCAGATCCCTTTGTTGGCCAGCAGACCTTTGGTTAACGAGAATCCATCCGATACGCGGCAGTTCAGCATATAGAACCACTGGGCGGTGACCAGAGTCTGCAACAGCACGGTACGAATAAACTCCGGCGAATAGCCGCGCGGCTGCAGCCAGGCTTCGAGAATAAAGGCGCTGACCGCAATCATTGACCCCACAAACGCTACGCGCCAGATGGCAAAGCCGTCCATCACGTGAATTTTCGGATCGCGCGGCGGCCGCCGCATAATATTTTTCTCACCGGCTTCAAACGCCAGGCCAAACGACAGCGTGGCGGAGGTGGCCATGTTCATCCACAGGATCAACACCGGCGTGAGCGGCAGTACGTTGCCCGCCAGCAGCGCGATCACGATCAGTAACCCCTGGGCAAGGTTGGTCGGCATGACGAAGAGAATGGTTTTCTTCAGGTTGTCATACACCCGGCGCCCCTCGCGGACTGCGCTGGCGATGGTGGCGAAGTTATCATCGGTCAGCACCATATCGGCGGCCTCCTTGGTCACCTCGGTCCCCTTGATCCCCATCGCCACGCCGACGTCAGCCTGCTTCAACGCCGGGGCATCGTTCACCCCATCGCCGGTCATTCCAACAATTTCTTTCTTACTCTGCAGAGCCTGCACCAGGCGGAACTTATCTTCCGGGCTGGTGCGGGCGAAGATATCAAACTGCTGCGCGGCTACGCTCAGCTGCGCGTCGTCCATCACCTCCAGCTCGCGTCCGGTAATGGCATTTCCCGCATTGCCAATCCCCAGCATCTTGCCGATGCTCATCGCCGTTTGCGGGTGGTCGCCGGTGATCATCTTCACGCGGATCCCGGCCTGCAGGCAGTCGGCAATCGCCGTGATGGCCTCCGGACGCGGCGGATCCATCATCCCGGCGACCCCTAGCAAAATCACCCCTTGCTGCAGATCCTGATGGGTCAGTTCGGTCTGGCCTGCGGCAGCCGGCTTCCAGGCTGCGGCCACCATCCGTAGCCCTTCCCGGGCGTACTCTTCAATTTTGCCTTCCCAGTACGGGATATCCAGCGGCTGCAATCCGCTGTCGCTCTGCTGATACTGGCACAGGCGGAACAGGACATCCGGCGCGCCAGTGACCAGCACTACCTCCTCTTCACCCAGCCGGTAGAGGGTCGACATGTATTTATATTGCGAATCAAAAGGAATTTTACTGCGCAGTTCGCTGGTCAGCGGCGGCAGAGTGACCTTCGCCGCCAGCACCTTCAGCGCCCCCTCGGTCGGGCCGCCGGTGATTTTCCACAGCCCGCTCTCCTCTTTGATAAGCTGGCTGTCGTTACACAGATCGATGGTGCGCAGATAGCGCTCGAACAGCGAGCCGGGCGCGATCGTGACCGGCGTCGGATCGTCAATGGCGTGGATCTTACCGACCGGCTCATAGCTATCCCCTTCCACCCGATAGACGCTGTCGGCAGTGATCACCGCCTTCACCGTCATTTCGTTCATGGTCAGGGTCCCGGTTTTATCCGAGCAGATAACCGTCATCGCGCCGAGGGTTTCCACCGTCGGCAGCTTGCGGATAATCGCTTTCTGACGGGCCATCGCCTGTACGCCGAGCGACAGAATAATCGAGATAATCGCCGGCAACCCTTCCGGGACCGATGCCACCGCGAGGCTAATCAACGACAGCATCAGTTCGGAGACCGGCATATCGCGGAACAGCAGGCTAAAGACGAACAGCGCCGCCATCATCACCAGAATAAGGATAAAGATGGCTTTGCCCAGCTTGTCCATTTGCACCAGCAGCGGCGTGCGGTGTTTCTCAATGCCCGCCATCATTTGGTTGATATGGCCCAGCTCGGTATTGCCGCCGGTGGCCACCACGATCCCTTTTCCCGCCCCTGAGCTAACGGTGGTCCCGGAAAACAACAGGTTGCTGCGATCGCCGAGCGGTAAATCGCCGCTTAGCGGCTCGGTGGTTTTTTCCACCACCGTCGACTCGCCGGTGAGGATCGCCTCTTCCACCCGCAGGTTGTGCGCCTCAATCACCCGTAGATCGGCGGGGATACGGTCGCCGGCGCGGATCACCACGATATCGCCAGGTACCAGCGAGGTGGTGGGGATGGTTTCATGGTTGCCCTGACGGATCGCCACCGCCTCGCTGGACAGCATATTGCGGATACTCTGCAGCGATTTTTCCGCATTACTCTCCTGAATGAAGCCGATCAGCGCATTGACCACCGCCACGGCGAGGATCACCGCCATGTCGATCCAATGGCCCATCACCGCCTTGAGCAACGCTGCCGCCAGCAGGACGTAGATCAGCACATCGTTAAAATGCGCAATAAAACGCAGCCAGGCGGGTTTACCCGGCTTCTGCGGCAGGGCGTTTTCGCCATACTGCTGCAGGCGCGTAGCCGCCTCTGTTCCGCTAATCCCTTCCGGCGAACTCTGCACGCTGGCGAGAGTCTCCTCGACGGAGCGCTGATAATAGGGCGCCCCCGGTTTATCTGTATTCATACTCTTTCCCTCGATTTCTGAAGCGGAAGTCAGGGCGACATCCCGCCATCATCAGCGCACAACGAACACTGGTACATGGGCATAGCGCACGATATTGGCCGCTTCCGAGCCCAGCAAATGAGTCTGGATCCCCGGATTGCGCGAACCGACAATCACCACATCCGCTTTCAGCTCATCGGCCAGGACAATCACTTGATCGCGAACATTGCCACTGCGCACATAAAGATGGCTGGCGTCTTCCGCAAGCCCATTTTTCTTCACCAGCTCGCTCAGCTTTTCCTTAGCGGTATTAAGCAAATGGTCTTCCATCTTTCGGGCATCAGAGATAAATCCGCGGGTTAATACAGGAGAAAAGGCCGGAATAACATGGATAAGATGAATTTGCCCGGCAGAATGTTGGGCGAGGAATTTCGCATGAGAGAGCGCTTTGTCGGCCAGGCCTGCATCAAACACGTCAACGGGAACAACGATATTTTTATACATGAGATAATCCTTTTATTACCAATACAATGCGTAGTGATGAATAGCCCCTTACTTGGGGAGGAACGAAATCTCAACAACAGAAGCGGCGAGCGGAATAGATGTTATTAAACGTAGCACAGGAAAATTAACATTAGAAAATGGCGGATTAATAGACTGAAAAATATTATAAAAACCGCATATTCCCTGCAGATCTCCTGCGCTTTCCCCTCAATGCCGCCAACGCTCGCGGCATTCTCTTTTTTAACACTTCATATTTTCTCCGACTATGCTGATTACAAGCAGGCATGCCGCTCCGAATGTCCGGTGGTCACAGTGGGGGCCGAATTAAATGACATTCACGGTTCGGATGGGAGTAAAGGGAGGAAATTATGTTGGGTTATAGCCTGTTACGCCTGGGTTTGTTTGTCGCGCTGGCCATTGTCGCCTGCACAGCGGTGGGGCTCTTCACTTATCTGGTCGTCGCCGCTCTCGCAGAATAAGCAGGCGCCATGTAATAAAAATGTAAAATAAATCCTGAATCTGAGGGGAATATTGTGAACCGTTATTTTTCTCTCATCCCGGTTGTTATTATATTTACAACCGCTTGCGATCAGAAAGCACCCACCGTCGAGTCCGCCCCGCGCATGGTTAAAGTGGCGCAGGTGACCGCCGTGGGCAATACCCAGCAGCGAACGTTTCCGGCACGCATTGAGTCTGGCGATTCCACCGAACTGTCGTTTAAGCGGGGTGGCCAGGTGGAGTCGCTAGATATTCGTCAGGGGGCAAGCGTCGCCCAGGGGCAAACGCTGGCGCGCCTGAATGCCCGCGAGGCCCAGCAACGGGTCAATGAGCGGCAAACGGCGGCCACTCTCGCCCAGCGTCAGTTCGACCGCTTCCAGACTCTGGCCGGGCGCCAGGCGATTTCCCAGGCGGAGATGGACGTGCAGCGCGCCAATCGCGATGCCGCCAATGCGGCCTTAAAAATCGCTCGCGAAGAGCTGGCGCAAATGAGCCTCATCGCGCCCTTTAGCGGGATTGCCGCCGGCGTGCATATCCGCAACCATCAGGTGGTCGCCGCCGGCCAACCGGTGATCACCCTGACGCGGACCGACCTGCTGGATGTGGTCTTCAGCATTCCCGAAAATCTGTTCACCTCCCTGGATATCCGCAATACCGCCTACCGTCCCGTCGTCAGGATCAATACCCTGCCGGGCCGCGAGTTTACCGCGGAATACAAAGAGCATACCGGCAGCAGCGACAATAGCACCCTCACCTGGCAGATCGTGTTAACCATGCCGCGGCCAGATGATTTTCCCGCCGTCGGCGGGGTCAGCGGCACCGTGACGGTCAATCTCGGCAATTTACCGGCCAGCGCCGGGCGGGAAACCCTCATTGTGCCAGCGGAGGCGGTGTTTAACCCCGATAACCGGCCAAAGAACGAGCCGGTAGTCTGGGTGGTGAAAGGCGATAACGCGCATCGATATCTTGAGGAGCGTAAGGTCACCGTCGGCGAGGTGACTTCGCAGGGAGTGGCGATCACCGACGGTCTCCGCGCGGGTGAACAGGTGGTTGCGGCGGGCGTGAGCGAGCTGCATGCCGGGCAGCCGGTGCGGGTCTGGACGCGTGAACGAGGATTATAAATGGATATTTCCCGTCAGTTTATTAACAACCCGACCCGCGTCTGGTTAGCCATTTTGCTGTTAGGGGTGGGTGGCCTGTTCGCCCTGCTCAATATCGGCCGCCTGGAAGATCCCGCCTTCACCATCAAAACGGCGGTGATCGTCACCCACTACCCTGGCGCGTCTGCTCAGCAGGTGGAAGAGGAGGTTACCCTGCCGCTGGAAAACGCGATTCAGCAGCTTCCCTCGCTGGATAACGTCAGCTCCATCTCCTCGAATGGCTTATCGCAAATTACGGTGAATATTGCTTCGCAGTACCATTCCAGCGAGCTGCCGCAAATCTGGGATGAGCTACGTCGCCGGGTCGGTGACGCCAGCCGCCTTTTCCCCCCTGGCGTAGTCCCCCCTTTCGTCAACGATGACTTTGGCGATGTGTTTGGCTTTTTCTTCGCTATCTCGGGCGACAGTTTTACCAACCCGGAGCTGGTGCGCTATGCCGAACAGTTGCGCCGGGAGCTGGTGCTGGTGCCGGGGGTCGGTAAAGTCGCTATCGGCGGCGTCATTCCGCAGCAGATCAATGTGGATATCTCGCTGGCGAAGATGGCGGCGCGCGGGATCACCCTCAACCAGCTCGCCGCAATCCTGGCCCGACTCAACGTGGTGTCCAGCGCCGGGGAGATCCGCGTTGGCAGCGAATCGATCCGCCTCCACCCCACCGGTGAGTTTCAGAGCATCGATGAGCTGGGAGATCTACTGGTCAGCCCTCACGGCGCCAGCGCCACCACCCGACTGCGGGATATTGCTACGCTGTCGCGCGGGCTAACCGACTCGCCGGCCAGTATCTATCATGCCAACGGGCGCCAGGCGGTGACCATGGGAGTTTCTTTTATCCCTGGCGTCAACGTTATTGACGTCGGCCACGCTCTCGAGGCCCGCCTCCAGCAGATGGCCGCCGACAAACCGGCGGGCATCAACATCGCTATTTTTTACGATCAGGCAGCTGAGGTCGCCCACTCGGTCAATGGCTTTATTACCAATTTTCTGATGGCCCTGGCGATTGTCGTCGGCGTGCTGCTGGTATTTATGGGGGTGCGCAGCGGGATTATTATTGCTCTGTCGCTGGCGCTCAACGTTCTCGGCACCCTGCTTATCATGTATATCTGGGGGATCGAACTACAACGGATCTCTCTCGGAGCGCTAATCATCGCCCTGAGTATGTTGGTGGACAATGCCATTGTGATTGTCGAAGGGGTGCTCATCGCCCGTCAGCAAGGCTCTCCGCTGCTGGGCGCGATTAACTATGTGATCCGTCGCTCTGCCCTGCCGCTGCTTGGCGCGACGATCATCGCCATCCTCGCCTTCGCGCCGATTGGCCTTTCCCAGGACTCTACCGGGGAGTATTGCAAATCGCTGTTCCAGGTGCTGCTGATCTCCCTGATGCTGAGCTGGTTTTCCGCTCTGACCATCACCCCGGTGCTTATTAAGTGGTGGCTGTTTAAAAACGCCCCGTCGGCCGCCGCCGCGGAGGAAAAGGCCGATCCTTACCGCGGCAGCTTTTACCGTGGCTATCAGCAGGCGCTGCGAATACTGCTGCAGCAAAAGACCCTGACCCTGGTGCTGATGGGTGCGCTGTTAGCCGGAGCGATCTGGGGCTTTACCTTTGTTCGGCAGAATTTTTTTCCGTCATCGAATACGCCTATATTCTTTGTCGACCTGTGGCTACCCTACGGTACCGATATAAACGCCACGGAGAAGATGACCCGGGATATCGAGCGGTCGATAGCCGGTCAGCCGGGGGTGGCCACCACCGTCTCCACCATCGGCCAGGGCAGTATGCGTTTCATTCTCACCTACAGCGGGCAGCGCCAGTACAGCAACTACGCGCAGATTATGGTGCGGATGGATGATCAACGCGGCATCGCCCCTGTCACCCGCCACGTGGAGGACTGGATTGCCAGAAACTACCCGCAGGTTAACGCCAGCACCAAACGCATTATGTTCGGGCCCTCCGGGGATAGCGCGATTGAGGTGCGCATTAAGGGCCCAGACCCGGATACGCTGCGCGCGCTGGCGAGTCAGGTAGGCGATATCCTCGCCGCAGACCCGGCGACCGACAGCGTGCGTAATGACTGGCAGAACCGCAGCAAAGTGATCCGCCCGCAGTATTCCCCGGCGCTGGGACGCGAGCTGGGGGTGGATAAACAGGATATTGATAACGCGCTGGAGATGAATTTCTCCGGGAGTCGCGCCGGGTTATATCGTGAAGGGGCCGATCTGCTGCCAGTGATCGTCCGGCCGCCGGAAGCAGAACGTCAGGATGCCAACCATCTGAATAATGTGCTGGTCTGGAGCCAGAGTCGCCAGCAATATATCCCGCTGAGTAACGTCATCAATGGTTTCGCCCTGGAGTGGGAAGATCCGTTGATCCTCCGCCGGGATCGTACCCGGGTGCTGACGGTCCAGACCGACCCCAGCCCGCTAAGCGGCCAAACCTCGGGTGATATTCTCGCGCGGGTGAAACCGCGCATTGACGCACTGCCGCTGCCCCACGGCTACCGTATCGAATGGGGCGGCGATGCCGAGAACTCCAGTGAGGCGCAGCAGGGACTGTTTACAACCCTGCCGCTTGGCTATCTGGTGATGTTTATCATAACGGTGCTGATGTTCAGTTCGCTGAAAAACGCCGTCGCCATCTGGCTGACCGTTCCGCTGGCGCTGATCGGGGTCACACCCGGCTTTCTGCTTACCGGCATCCCCTTCGGCTTTATGGCCTTAATCGGCTTGCTCAGCCTGAGCGGTATGCTGATCCGTAACGGCATTGTGCTGGTAGAAGAGATAGAGCAACAAAAACAGGAGAAAGATCAACGACAAGCTATTATTGATGCGGCAACCTCTCGTCTGCGGCCGATCCTGCTGACCGCCTTCACCACCGTACTTGGCCTGGCCCCGCTGCTGCGCGATGTCTTTTTCCAGAGTATGGCGGTGGTGATCATGTTCGGCCTCGCCTTTGCCACCGTGCTGACGCTGCTGGTTCTGCCGGTGATTTACGCCTGCTTTCACCATAAGGATATGACGCCTCAACGATGAACAGTACCGGTCTGAGCATTATCAAGACATTAGGCTGTATGACAGCGGTGACCTTTTTCACCATCTATAACACCTGGGATCGCTTTGATTATGACTATCACTGGATCCTCGGGCTGCTGACCTTTATCTCGACCATCGCGACGCCGCTGTTTTTTGTCGTGGCCGGCTATCTTGATGCGCAGACGCGCCACGATGCCAACTGGCAAATTGGTAAAATTAAAAGCGTGGTCATCGTCTTTCTGTTTTGGGTGACGGTCTATTATGTCTGGGAGCCTTACCAGCGCGGCTACCTGATCCAGCCCTGGTTTATTTTCGCCCTGATTGTCATCTATACCTTTCATCCTTTGATCGCCTGGCTCAGCCAGCGGCGCGGGCTCTTTTTCGCCGTGCTCCTGACGCTGCTGTGCTGCTCCTACGGTTACGACCTGCTCTCGGTGATCTACCCGGACAGACATCTTTTCAGTTTGCCGCCGCAGTATCGCCTGTGGACATGGCTACTGTTTTATTTAACCGGGCAGTTGTTTAACGATCCAAAGGTCGCGGGGTGGATACGCAACCCACAGGTGATTAAAGGGTCGATTATCGCCCTGCCCTTTGTCTATTTATTTACCTGGTTTTATGAACGCCATTTCTTCTTCGCCCTGTTTAAAGCAGATCGTAATGCGTTCATTCTCACGGGATCGCAAATTTATATCCTGATCGTCCTGCTGGTGATCGCCGCTAACGCCGTGCAGTTTAAAAAGAACCGCGAGTGGAAAGAGGCCGTGCTGGCGACGGTCAGTAAAGCGATGACCGGAGTTTATATCCTCCACTATTCCGTGTTTCACCTGCTGGTGATGCTCATCCCTGTGCATTCGCTAGCCACCAAGTTGGGGGTAATAGCGCTGACCTTTGTCCTGTCGGTGCTCATTTCCCTTGCCGCGCTCTCCAGTACGCTGCTCAGGAAGGTGATTACCTTGTAACCGACAACGGGACGATTTAGCGGAAGCTCCACTGGATACTAATCACAAACACGCTGGGAATAATAATGCCGCTTTCAACGGCGAAATAATCGGTGAAGTTATACTGGATAGCGTGGTAGATATAGGGTGAAAAGCCGATCCCCGTGGCGTCCTTAAAGTCTTTATAGGAGCCATGATCGCCGCAATGCTCGAAGGCGTCGAAGAAGAATTCGCCGGTATAGCCGTAAACGCCTTTGAAGGTCCACCCGCTGCCGCTGTGGTACCAGTCTCTTCTCACCCCCAGCGCCAGGCAGCGATCGTTGAAGCTGTTATTCATAGTGCCAAGCAGAAGGCTGTATTTGGAGTCTGCAGAGAATTTCCGCTCCACTGAGAAAAAATGATTTTCGAAATTCTCTGTATATTGTCCGTGATTATTGGTCAGATGGTAAACATAGGAACCGGTATTCACCGAATAGAGGTTAAGTTCGTTCGCCTGCGCGAGAGAGACTAACCCGGCCAGGAGCATCACGCTTTTACCGCGCATTTTCCCTCCTCAGTCCTCAAGGCCTGTCCAGGGACAGAAAGCTTTTGCCGTATTTACCGGTCGTGACAGGGGTATAAGACTCGACAGGGAAATGGGGGAAAGATAACGATGCCAAACCGCCGCGTCGTTACCAAAAAGCGTAGCACAGCCCTTATTCGCCAACAAATCGAATGGGCCGTTTACGACATGGCAGACGTTACCCCTTTACCTTACTGTGCAAAAAGCAGACAAAGCCTCATCATATTTTCCGCTATGCTCAGAGTCCGACGCGGAAGAAAGCCACCTGTCGACGACAACGTTGCTGTTTACCCCTTCGCGCGTCGGCGCAATTTCATGCATTTCGCCAGCCATGACAGAATTTTCACAATTGGCTTTCTTCTACCATCATCAGCTTCTTCCCGCTGGTTTTACAGCGAAATCCTGCACAACCCGACTTTTCTGTACAAGTTATAACTTAATAAAATCATTATAAATCAACCAATTAAAACATACACAAAAAATAAGCCGTTACGCTGTACATATAGTAATGAAAAAAGTTGTACATAGTGAAATCAGCGTCTATAGTTTTGGAGTGTTAACTGCTTGTTGCGCAACAAAGCGGGGAAGCTTGACGATTGCGCAGCGAGTCGGACGGTGGTTCCTGGTTATACATTTTCTGTTCGTGACTTGGCGCGTACCAACGGTACGCTGCGACTTTTATTGTCTGTTTGCTTTATACGTGGGAGAGTTCGAGCTATGCATATTAAAAATACCATTCCAGCAGAGTTTGTCTTCAATTCGGCCCTGATGAAGAATATTGAGAATACGCTCATTAAGCAGCACAGAACGGTAAATAATGAGCGGATGATTACGGAAATCCAGCATCGTCTGCAAACGGAAAGTAACGAAATACTTTCCGATCTCTATCTGCAGGCGCTGGATATGCTGTACAGCAAACCTCATCATTAAATAAATCCACTGTGCTGGCAGCAGGCTTCGACCTGCTGTACCGGCGCGCCTGGGTCTCTATCGGCTAACTGAGGCAAAAAAATGTCACACCATAATACTTGCTATCGTTCTGAGCATTACGATCTGTGGTTTGATAATGGTTTTCTTCTCTATGGGATGTCGCTGATCCTGAATAGCCTGCCGGCATCTTACTTCCGCAAAAAACATGTTTTCTTCACCAGCGACAATTATTTCGCGGTACTGCAGCACAACTATAATCGGCGGGATACATTATTTATTCTGTTAACCGAAGGCAACGATCTTAATTTTCTTAGTGAACTGCCTATGCTGCGCTTACCGGCCAACTCGACGCCGGAAGAGTTAAAGATATTTCTGCATCAACCCACCCGCTATTACAAAACCCATCCGGCGCCAGGCGCCTCGGTGCAGTTTACCGAGCGGGAAAAGAAAGTTATTCAACTTATCAGCAATGGCGAAGCAGTCGCCAGCATTGGCCGGTCGCTAAACCTGCATATAAAAACCATTTATCAGATCCGGCTGAATCTGATTAAAAAGCTCGGCTGCAGCGGTAGAACCGATTTTTTTAATATCAGCCGCAGCGAAACGTTCAAATCCTGGAGCCAGATTCACCTGTAACCCAGCACTCAAGCCCTGATCCGCACCACGGATCGGGGCGCTTAATTTTGGCCGTGAAAATGGATGCTGAAGCCCTGCTCCTGCCAGTGGCTGAGCAGCTCCTCCTGCAGAGGCGTGGCGGCACGTCCGGTCCAGACGAAAATATGCTGCCCGGGAAATAGCTCAGGCCGCGGCGACTCCAGCGGTTCGGCGAGAACGTTGACATGCCAGCCGCGTTGGGAAAGACGCCATGCCTCCAGCCACAGACGCGTCCTGTCCTCATTGCTCCAGCCCACCAGCAGCGTCTCTTTGCCATTTTTTTTACGCGCTTCGGCGAGAAACAACGCTACGCAGTCAATTAACAGGCCGTCCAGCATACTGCTAATCACCAGCGAGGTATTCTGATCCAACTTGAGACGCTGTCGTACCGGCACTAACAGGCTATCGATGAGGGTGTCGACGGGGTGTTGATGACTGAGCGCCATTAATTTGGCGCGGATTCTGGCGGGCTGCATATAACGCAGAATGGACATCATCTCTTCCTGAAGATGCGCGGATTCGTCGCGCGCCGCCGGCAGGTTATCCTCCAGCAGCGCTTTGACTTTCCCTACTGATACACCGCGCTCTATCCAGCGCTTGATCTCTTCGATACGCAGGATATCTTCTTCATCAAATTGTCGATGCCCGCCTTCGCTACGCTGCGGTTTCAGTAGACCGTAACGACGCTGCCAGGCGCGCAGTGTGACCGGATTGATTCCGCAACGTTCGGCGACTTCACCGATACTGTAAAACGCCATAGCAGCCTCACATCAACCTGATACCTTAATACCTAAACTAACGAATTCAGGCATCCTGTACAACTCTATTTTCTTGTACAGATAAAGATATCAGGTTGCGGCTCACAGCGCCCGGGAAAAAAGATGAAAAAATGTTTAGCTGATTTCGCGGTGGTTCATTTTTTCTCCGGCCATGCGACGGCGGGTAGGCCCCCCAGGCGCGCGCTGGCGAACAAATTGCCCTGAAACTGTGAAATACCGGCTGATTCCAGCCACATCCACTCTTCAGCACGCTCAACGCCGACGGCTGAGACCGCAATCTCCAGAGAAGTACAGCATTTGATAATCGCCTGTACAATCGACTGGCGCGGTCCGTCCTGGTGGATATTGCGGATCAGCTCATGGTCGATTTTAATTCTGTCGGGTTGGTATTGCGCCAGCAGCGATAGCCCGGCAAACCCGGCGCCGAAGTGATCGATGGCAAGATTAATTCCCGCGCCCTTCAGTTTGCGCACCGCATCGGTAAAATCGTCCATCCGCGAAATCACTTCCCGCTCAGTGAACTCGACAATAATCTGCTCCGGAATAAGGTCATTGCGACTAATTTCGTCGAGCAGGAAAGCCACCGCATTCGGCGCTTTGACCATGGTCATCGGCAGTAAATTAATGCTTAACGCCTTATTACGT
>NZ_JAGRQY010000239.1:0-6259 GCF_018223905.1 Klebsiella sp. 28 | reverse complement strand
CAGCGGCTGCGGCTTTCTCGGCGGCGGCCTTCTCAGCGGCCGCTTTTTGCGCGGCGGCTTTCTCAGCGGCTTTTTCGGCAGCCGCTTTTTCAGCTGCCGCCTGCTTAGCCGCTTCCTGCTGGGCTTTTTTCTCCGCTTCCTGTTGCGCTTTCTTCGCAGCCGCCGCTTCCGCTTTCTTCTGCGCCTCGGCCGCAGCTTTCGCCGCTTCAGCTTCCGCCTGTTTCTTCGCCTCGGCAGCGGCTTTCGCTGCAGCGGCTTCGGCCTGCTTCTTCGCGTCAGCAGCCGCCTTGGCCGCCGCCTGTTCTGCCGCTTTCGCCTGGGCATCCGCCTTCGCTTTCGCCTCGGCGGCCGCTTTGGCAGCGGCTTCCTGCGCTTCTTTTGCCTGTGCGTCCGCTTTGGCTTTTGCCGCCGCGGCGGCCTTGGCAGCCGCTTCTTCAGCCTGCTTCTGCTGCTCCTTCGCTTCTTTCGCCGCTTCCTGCGCCTGCAGCCGCTCCTGTTCGAGCTGTTTCAGCCGTTCCTGTTCCGCCGCCTGTTTCTCACGTAACTCTTCCGCCTGCTGCTGCGCCTGTTTTTCACGCTGTTCAGCGGCGCGACGTGCGCTGGCCTGCTGCTGTTGCTGACGGTTATAGTTATTTACCACCGCCCCCGGATCGACCATGACGGCATCAATCGACGATCCGCCGCCGCCGCCGGCAGAGGCATCCAGATGCTCGTCAAACGAACTCCAGATCAGCAGCGCGATCAGAATGATGTGCAGCGCGACTGAAATGATGATCGCTCGTTTAAGCTTGTCGTTTTGTTCGGTTGCCTTTGACACTATCGGTTCCCAAAAACTGTTCGCCTGTATCCGCGATGCGCACCGACGGCGAGCGATACCCGCCACCGGACGCCGCGCGGACGCACCTACCTGAAGCGATTAAATAGGTTTGGTCATCAAGCCGACCGATTTAACCCCTGCACTATGCAACAGGTTCAGCGCTTTAATAATTTCATCGTAAGGGACGTCTTTCGCACCGCCGATCAGGAATACCGTTTTTTCATTGGCTTCAAGACGACGCTTCGCTTCGGCAATTACCTGCTCCGGCGGCAGCTGGGACAGCGTCTCCTGCCCCACCTTCACGCTGTACTGCCCTACCCCGGAGACTTCCACAATCACCGGCGGATCGTCATTGCTTTTCACCGCTTGCGATTCCGTGGCGTCCGGCAGATCGACTTCCACGCTCTGCGTAATGATCGGCGCCGTTGCCATAAAGATCAGCAGCAGCACCAGCAGGACATCCAGCAGCGGAACGATGTTGATCTCGGACTTCAGTTCGCGACGTCCGCGTCCACGTGCTCTGGCCATGGCTTACCCCTTATTGCTTTCGCTGGTGGTAAAGGCCTGACGGTGCAGAATAGCGGTGAACTCTTCCATAAAGTTGTCGTAATTCAGTTCAAGCTTGTTCACGCGCTGGTTCAAGCGGTTATACGCCATGACCGCCGGGATCGCGGCGAACAGACCAATCGCGGTGGCGATCAGCGCTTCGGCGATACCTGGCGCCACCATCTGCAGGGTGGCCTGCTTCACCGCGCCAAGGGCGATAAAGGCGTGCATAATCCCCCAGACGGTACCGAACAGACCGATATACGGGCTGATCGAGCCTACGGTGCCGAGGAACGGAATATGGGTCTCCAGCGTTTCCAGTTCGCGGTTCATCGAAATACGCATCGCGCGCGATGCCCCTTCGACAATCGCTTCCGGCGCATGGCTGTTAGCCCGATGCAGGCGTGCAAACTCTTTGAAACCGCTGTAGAAGATTTGTTCCGAACCGGTCAGGTTATCGCGACGCCCCTGGCTCTCCTGGTACAGACGAGAGAGCTCGATCCCGGACCAGAATTTGTCCTCGAACGCTTCAGCTTCACGCGCGGCCGAGTTAAGGATACGCGTTCTCTGAATAATGATAGCCCAGGAAGCGATAGAAAAACCAATCAAAATCAACATGATAAGTTTTACCAGAAGGCTCGCCTTCAGGAACAAATCAAGGATATTCATGTCAGTCACTGCTTAAACTCCGCGACAATAGACTTGGGAAGCGCACGTGGCTTCATTAAGAGTGGATCAACGCACACAATGAGAACCTCAGCTTCGTTTAACACTGTATTCTCGGCGTTGACGATTCGCTGCGTGAAAACCAAAGAGGTGCCGCGCATCGAGGTAATTTCCGTCTGGACTTCGAGCATGTCGTCGAGTCTGGCGGGGGCAAAATACTCCAGCGTCATTTTGCGAACCACGAAGGCAACGCGTTCAGCCAACAGCACCTGTTGACTAAAGTGATGGTGGCGCAGCATCTCTGTGCGTGCTCTTTCATAAAAAGCGACGTAACTGGCGTGGTAAACCACACCACCGGCATCGGTATCTTCGTAGTAGACCCGAACCGGCCATCGAAACAGCGTTGTATTCACTTTACATCCCGGTAATGCAAAAAAAGGTTAGAGCTTTCAAACTTCGCTACTATACGCGCGGGAAAGGTGGTTTGGAATGGGGGAAAGTAAACGGGGCGTAAATTTTTATGGGCTTATGCAAGCCCATAGCATTAACAGAGATCTCTTATTCAAAAGAAGAAAAAGAAGAGACCTAAAGCGAGCACGATATCAGCGATAAGCGGACAAAAAATCCCCTGCCAGTGAACGGCACGCGGGCGAAAGCCCACGCCGTGAATAACGCCGCTGCAAACCGCCCACATCAGCAAGAAACCATGCCAGATTTCCAGCTCGCTGGTCTTCGCCGCAAAGCGCGACGGATCCCAGAAAATGCAGCCAGCCAGCAGCAGCGCCATCAATAAGGAAAGCGCCCGGAGCGGGCGCTTGTCCATTATCGCGTACAGAGTAGCGATAAATTTCATCAGATTTCTTCTTTCTTCCCGGCTTTGGTGGCTTCCACGTGCTCAAGCGCCAGCGCGGTAATGACCCCAAAAGCACAGGCAAGAAGCGTTCCCAAAATCCATGCGAAGTACCACATATATAGCTCCTTACCTTAGTACAGCGAGTGGGTATTCTTTTCGATGTCTTCGCGCGTGATGCGGCCAAACATCTTCCAGTAACACCAGCTGGTGTAGGCCAGAATGATCGGCACGAAAACAATCGCCACGTAGGTCATCAGGTTCAGCGTCCGCTGACTGGAGGTCGCGTCCCACATTGTCAGGCTGGCGTTCAGCATGGTGCTGGACGGCATGATGAACGGGAACATCGCGATACCGGCAGTCAGAATGATGCAGGCCAGGGTCAGCGAGGAGAACAGGAATGCCCAGGCACCTTTATCCGCTTTGGTCGAAACGACGGTCAGCAGCGGCAACACCACGCCCAGGGCAGGCACCGCCCACAGCGCTGGCATATTGTTAAAGTTCACCATCCACGCGCCAGCTTCCCGCACCACTTCCTTGGTCAGCGGGTTAGACGGGCCGGTATGGTCAATCACCGATTTCACCACATAGCCGTCGATGCCGTAGTAGACCCACACGCCCGCCAGCGCGAAGCAGACCAGCGTCACCAGCGCCGCCACCATGGAAACGGTGCGAGTACGCAGGTGCAGTTCGCCTACGGTACGCATCTGCAGGTAGGTGGCGCCCTGAGTCAGGATCATCGCCACGCTGACGATACCGGCCAGCAGACCAAACGGGTTCAGCAATTGGAAGAAGTTACCGGTATAGAACAGACGCAGGTATTCATCGACGTGGAACGGCACGCCCTGCAGCAGGTTGCCAAAGGCCACGCCAATCACCAGCGGCGGCACGAAGCTACCGATGAAGATGCCCCAGTCCCACATGTTGCGCCAGCGGGTGTCCTCGATCTTGGAACGGTAGTCAAAACCGACCGGACGGAAGAACAGCGAGGCCAGCACCAGAATCATCGCCACATAGAAGCCAGAGAACGCCGCGGCGTAAACCATCGGCCAGGCAGCGAACAGCGCGCCGCCGGCGGTGATCAGCCACACCTGGTTACCGTCCCAGTGCGGGGCGATGGCGTTGATCATAATCCGACGCTCGGTGTCGTTGCGGCCGAGGAAGCGGGTGAGCATGCCCACCCCCATGTCGAACCCGTCGGCGACGGCAAAACCAATCAGCAGAATGCCAATCAGCAGCCACCAGATAAAACGCAATACTTCATAATCGATCATTTGACGACTCCTGTCTTAGCGTGCCGACTGAATAGCCGCAGAGGACTGTTCAAAGTGATAGCGGCCGGTTTTCAGGCTGCTAGGTCCTTTGCGGGCAAACTTGAACATCAGGAACAGTTCAGCCACCAGGAACAGCGTGTACAGACCGCAGATCAGCAACATTGAGAAGATCAGATCGCCCGCGGTTAATGATGAGTTAGCCACCGCCGTCGGCAGGACCTCACCAATCGCCCACGGCTGACGGCCGTATTCGGCAACAAACCAGCCCGACTCCACGGCAATCCACGGCAGCGGCAGGCCGTAGAATGCGGCGCGCAGCAGCCATTTTTTCTCGCCGATGCGGTTACGGATCACGCTCCAGAAGGAGGCGCCTATAATCAGCAGCATCAGGATGCCGCACGCCACCATGATACGGAAGGCGAAGTACAGCGGTGCGACGCTTGGAATGGAATCTTTGGTCGCTTTGGCGATCTGCTCTTCCGTGGCGTCAGCGACGTTCGGGGTATAGCGCTTCAACAGCAGGCCATAACCGAGGTCCTTCTTCACGTTATTGAACTGGTCGCGCACGGCCTGATCGGTTGAACCGGCGCGCAGCTGTTCCAGCAGCGCGTAGGCTTTCATGCCGTTACGGATACGCTCTTCGTGCTGAACCATCAGATCCTTGAGGCCGATAACCGGCTTGTCCACCGAGCGGGTAGCAATGATGCCCAGGGCGTAGGGGATCTGGATCGCAAAGTGGTTGGTCTGCGCATTCTGATCGGGAATACCAAACAGGGTGAAGGCCGCCGGCGCAGGCTGGGTTTCCCACTCTGCTTCGATAGCCGCCAGTTTGGTTTTCTGCACGTCACCCATTTCGTAACCGGATTCGTCACCCAGCACAATAACGGAGAGGATCGCCGCCATACCGAAGCTGGCTGCGATGGCAAACGAGCGCTTGGCAAAGGCGAAGTCGCGACCTTTCAGCATGTACCAGGAGCTAATCGCCAGGATGAACATCGCGCCGGTGACATAGCCCGACGCCACAGTGTGAACGAATTTCACCTGGGCGACCGGGTTGAGCACCAGTTCAGAGAAGCTGACCATCTCCATACGCATGGTTTCGAAGTTGAAGTCCGATGCGATAGGGTTCTGCATCCAGCCGTTGGCGACAAGGATCCACAGCGCGGAGAGGTTGGAACCCAGCGCAACCAGCCAGGTGACGGCCATGTGCTGAACTTTGCCCAGACGATCCCAACCGAAGAAGAACAGACCTACAAAGGTGGATTCGAGGAAGAAGGCCATCAGACCTTCAATGGCCAGCGGCGCACCAAAGATATCGCCCACGTAGTGTGAGTAATACGACCAGTTAGTCCCGAACTGGAACTCCATGGTCAGACCGGTCGCCACACCCAGCGCGAAGTTGATACCAAACAACTTGCCCCAGAATTTGGTCATATCTTTATAAATCTGTTTGCCGGAAAGGACGTAGACCGTTTCCATGATGGCCAGCAGGAACGCCATACCGAGCGTTAGCGGCACAAACAGGAAGTGGTACATCGCGGTCAAGGCAAACTGTAAGCGCGACAGTTCGACTATATCTAACATCATGACTCCTTGCTCATCGCATGAAGACTCCGAAAATGAACCGAGAAGCTCTGGCTCATACGCATGCCCCAATACAAATTTATTTGTCGCCCGTCCACAGCAGGTTTCAATCGAAGGTAAAACCATGCCAGGGTAAGGTTACAAATACGTTAACGAAAAACCCAATTGATTCCCCAATATATTACGCCGCAATAACCTTACAATAAATATGTTTTTATTGTTCCAGTTTTACATTTTTCGACGGTGATCAATATATAGTGAAGATGGCTGAATTCAGCCAATTTGACTTGAGACAATTTAACGTTTTTTGAGGGATTTTTCCAAGGATTAAGTATTGATATAAATCAATTTTTACTCTATGTGTTAATTATGTAGCCCAATAAAGAATATTGGTGAACTTAATGTTAATTAAGTGTTTAAACTATGGCTTTTCCAGTTACTAAAAAGAGAGATATGAGAATCATAGGTAATATTATTTAACGTCGTGGAAAAAAACAAAAAAAGGAACCGATCCGAATAATG
>NZ_JAGRQY010000238.1:0-15147 GCF_018223905.1 Klebsiella sp. 28 | reverse complement strand
CGGCCGTAAAATGGGGATCCGTACCGCCAGCACCGGCGTTTTCCTCGGCTGTTCGGGCTATGCCTTGCCGCCGAAAGAGCGGTGCAAAACCACCATCAACCTGGTGCCGGAGAACGAAGTCCTCAACGTGCTGGAAGGCGATGACGCGGAAACCAACGCGCTGCGCGCCAAACGTCGCTGCCAGAAGTGTGGGACGGCGATGGACAGCTACCTTATCGATCCTAAGCGTAAGCTGCACGTCTGTGGTAATAACCCGACCTGCGACGGCTACGAGATTGAAGAGGGCGAATTCCGCATCAAGGGATATGACGGCCCGGTGGTGGAGTGCGAGAAGTGCGGGTCTGAAATGCACCTGAAAATGGGGCGTTTCGGTAAGTACATGGCCTGTACCAACGACGAGTGTAAGAACACGCGTAAGATCCTGCGCAATGGCGAAGTGGCTCCGCCGAAGGAAGATCCGGTGCCGCTGCCGGAGCTGCCGTGTGAGAAGTCTGACGCCTACTTTGTGCTGCGCGACGGGGCGGCGGGCGTCTTCCTGGCGGCCAACACCTTCCCGAAATCACGGGAAACGCGTGCGCCGCTGGTGGAGGAGCTGTACCGCTTCCGCGATCGTCTGCCGGAAAAACTGCGTTATCTTGCCGATGCGCCGCAGCAGGATCCGGAAGGCAATAAAACGCTGGTACGCTTTAGCCGTAAAACCAAGCAGCAGTACGTGGCGTCCGAAAAAGAGGGCAAAGCGACCGGCTGGTCAGCTTTCTTTATCGACGGTAAGTGGACGGAAGCCAAAAAGTAATGGCGTTCGTTCGGGCAGGAAAAGCGCGCTTTTCCTGCTCAGGCGACCGGCAGAGAGAGTGCATTTCTCTGCCGTGTCGTCTTCCCCTCTTTGCGTTAATTTCCTCCCCTTATAACCACCTATATTATTTTTCGTTAGCGTCTATACAGTGTTGATATAAATGATATAGTGGTTATAGTTAATGCCTTTTTTATTATTAAAACGTCTTATACATCATCGCTTTCAGGATGCATTGCGGCGCCACTATGGCCAACTGCCGGGAGCCCAGGGCCTTCATCGGCGACAAGTTGCCTGAACGTAAAGTGTATTAAGCGGCTTCATTTTACGCGCAAACGGATATCAGCCATGAAACTACAACAGCTTCGCTACATCGTTGAGGTGGTTAACCATAACCTGAATGTTTCATCCACCGCCGAAGGGCTCTATACCTCCCAGCCGGGTATCAGTAAGCAGGTCCGCATGCTGGAGGATGAGCTGGGCATTCAGATCTTTGCCCGCAGCGGTAAACACTTAACCCAGGTGACGCCGGCCGGGCAGGAGATCATCCGCATCGCCCGCGAAGTGCTGTCGAAAGTCGATGCCATCAAATCTGTCGCCGGAGAGCATACCTGGCCTGACAAAGGGTCTCTTTACGTCGCCACCACCCATACCCAGGCGCGCTATGCGTTACCGGGAGTGATCAAGGGGTTTATTGAACGCTACCCGCGGGTGTCGCTGCATATGCATCAGGGCTCGCCGACTCAGATTGCGGAGGCTGTGTCGAAAGGCAATGCCGATTTCGCCATCGCCACCGAGGCGCTGCATCTGTATGACGATCTGGTGATGCTGCCATGCTATCACTGGAACCGGTCGATTGTAGTGACCCCCGAGCATCCTCTGGCCACCAAGGGCTCGGTGTCCATAGAGGAACTGGCCCAGTATCCATTGGTAACCTATACCTTTGGTTTTACCGGCCGCTCCGAACTGGATACCGCGTTTAACCGTGCGGGCCTGACGCCGCGCATTGTTTTTACCGCCACCGATGCCGACGTCATCAAAACCTATGTTCGCCTGGGGCTGGGGGTAGGGGTAATCGCCAGCATGGCGGTGGATCCGGTCTCTGACCCGGATCTGGTGAAGCTGGATGCGAACGGTATTTTCAGCCACAGCACCACTAAGATAGGTTTCCGCCGTAGCACCTTCTTACGAAGCTACATGTATGATTTTATTCAACGTTTTGCTCCCCATTTGACCAGGGACGTGGTAGATACCGCGGTGGCTTTACGCTCGAATGAAGATATTGAAGCGATGTTCAAAGATATAAAACTTCCGGAAAAATAACCCTGAAAATAATAATGGCACTCCCTGCGAGGAGTGCCATTAACTATGATGGACTGTATTTAACAACTTAAACCTCGAACCAATCACAAAATTAATAATTTTTGGCAACACGTTTTTCATTATGCCCGCCGCGATCAAATAACCGGTTAAATATATTCCATCAGGCCTAAATTCACTGGATTAATCTTTTATCCATAATTAAGATTTATCTGTACCTGATGATTTGAGCAATTGGTGGTGACAATATGATAAGTAATATCGATTACATGAAACTGGCGATGTCATACGAGAATGACAAAACCGAAATCGATCCCGTTCTGCGTAGTCGCGTATGGGGCGTAGTGTTGGTAGGGTTGGCGATGTTCTGGAGCATCATCGCGCTCACCATCTGCAACATCTGGATTGTCAGCTAAAGCTGTAGGTCATCGTTGTAGATACATGTCATTTTTATGACAGTGAAAGGAAACTGTAATATAAAATCAGTGACCGGCAATACAGGGAGAATATATTTTGCCGCTGGATTCATCCAACCTGAAATCACTCACCAGAGCTAATCACTGCCCGCTGGCCGATTAGCTCTTTTTTTGTCCTCGTGTACTATTACAATATCGGCATACGCCCTCTTTGCACTATTTTGGTGCTATTTCGCCTGCTCTCGGATAATTCCCGTTTCCTCTCTCTCTGTCTCGCCGTATTTAGCAATTTGGGTTGTTATCAAAGTGTTATGCTCAGTATGTGTTATCTTTAATGGAGACCCTGAGGAGAATCAGGGTATGCCATCCCTGAGATAAAGGAGGAGCTATGTCGTCAACCCTACGAGAAGCCAGTAAGGACACGCTGCAGGTCAACGATAAAACCTGGCATTACTACAGTCTGCCGTTGGCGGAGAAGCAGCTGGGCGAGATCAGTCGACTGCCCAAGTCGCTGAAGGTGCTGATGGAGAACCTGCTGCGCTGGCAGGACGGTGACTCGGTAACTGAAGAAGATATTCGCGCCCTGGCCGGCTGGCTGCAACAGGCCCATGCCGACCGGGAAATCGCCTACCGTCCGGCACGCGTCCTGATGCAGGACTTTACCGGCGTGCCGGCGGTAGTGGATCTGGCCGCCATGCGCGAGGCGGTGAAACGCCTTGGCGGCGATACGGCGAAGGTTAATCCGCTATCGCCGGTTGACCTGGTGATCGACCACTCGGTGACCGTTGACCGCTTCGGCGACGACGAGGCCTTCGAAGACAACGTCCGCCTGGAAATGGAGCGGAACCACGAACGCTACGCTTTTCTGCGCTGGGGGCAGCAGGCCTTCAGCCGCTTCAGCGTGGTGCCGCCGGGCACCGGTATTTGCCACCAGGTGAACCTGGAATACCTTGGCCGGGCGGTCTGGAGCGAGGAGGTGAACGGCCAGTGGATGGCGTGGCCGGATACGCTGGTGGGCACCGACTCCCATACCACCATGATTAATGGTCTTGGCGTGCTGGGCTGGGGCGTGGGCGGGATTGAAGCGGAAGCCGCTATGTTGGGCCAGCCGGTGTCAATGCTGATCCCCGATGTTGTGGGCTTTAAGCTCAGCGGCAAACTGCGCGAAGGCATCACCGCCACTGACCTGGTACTGACGGTTACCCAAATGCTGCGTCAGCATGGCGTCGTCGGCAAGTTTGTTGAATTCTACGGTGACGGCCTGGATACCTTACCCCTTGCCGACAGGGCGACCATCGCCAATATGGCGCCGGAGTATGGCGCCACCTGTGGCTTTTTCCCTATCGATGACGTAACCCTCAGCTATATGCGTCTCAGCGGCCGTAGCGAAGAACAGGTCGCGCTGGTGGAAGCCTACGCTAAAGCCCAGGGCATGTGGCGCCAGCCTGGCGATGAGCCGGTCTTTACCAGTACCCTGGCGCTGGATATGAGCAGCGTCGAAGCGAGCCTCGCCGGGCCGAAGCGACCGCAGGATCGCGTGGCGCTGGGCGATGTTCCGAAAGCCTTCGCCGCCAGCGGCGAGCTGGAGGTTAACCACCTTCAGCGTCAGCGTCAGCCGGTTGACTATACGCTGAACGGGCATCACTATTCGCTACCGGATGGCGCGGTGGCTATTGCAGCGATTACCTCCTGCACCAATACCTCTAACCCCAGCGTGTTGATGGCCGCCGGCCTGCTGGCGAAAAAAGCCGTCGAACGCGGCCTGCAGCCGCAGCCGTGGGTGAAAGCTTCCCTGGCCCCAGGCTCGAAAGTGGTGTCGGATTATCTGGCCCATGCCGGCCTGACGCCTTACCTCGACCAGCTCGGCTTCAATCTGGTGGGATATGGTTGCACCACCTGTATCGGTAACTCCGGTCCATTGCCTGAACCTATCGAAGAAGCGATCAAAAAAGGCGATCTGACCGTCGGGGCAGTGCTCTCCGGTAACCGTAACTTCGAAGGGCGTATTCATCCGCTGGTGAAAACCAACTGGCTGGCCTCGCCGCCGTTGGTGGTCGCCTATGCGCTGGCGGGGAACATGAATATCGACCTCACCCGCGAGCCGTTGGGACAGGGCAAGAATGGCGAGCCGGTCTATCTGAAAGATATCTGGCCGAGCGGGGAGGAGATTGCCCGCGCGGTGGAACAGGTCTCCACCGAGATGTTCCGCAAAGAGTACGCGGAAGTGTTTTCCGGCACTGAGGAGTGGAAGGCGATCAAGGTGGAGGCGTCAGATACCTACGACTGGCAGGAGGAGTCGACCTATATTCGCTTGTCGCCGTTCTTTGACGAGATGGGCGCCGAGCCGCTGCCGGTAGAGGATATTCACGGCGCGCGGATCCTCGCCATGCTGGGCGACTCAGTCACCACGGACCACATTTCGCCGGCGGGGAGCATCAAAGCCGATAGTCCGGCAGGCCGCTATCTGCAGGAGCATGGGGTTGCCCGGCGCGACTTTAACTCCTATGGTTCCCGTCGCGGTAACCATGAGGTGATGATGCGTGGCACCTTCGCCAATATCCGCATCCGTAACGAAATGGTCCCAGGGGTGGAAGGGGGCATGACCCGCCATCTGCCGGATCCTGAACCGATGGCGATCTACGATGCGGCGATGCTGTACAAGGCTGAGGGTACACCGCTGGCGGTGATTGCCGGTAAGGAGTATGGCTCAGGTTCCAGCCGTGACTGGGCGGCGAAGGGGCCGCGCCTGCTGGGGATTCGGGTAGTGATCGCCGAGTCCTTCGAGCGTATCCATCGTTCCAACCTGATCGGAATGGGCATTTTGCCGCTGGAGTTCCCGCAGGGCGTCACCCGCAAAACGCTACGGTTGACAGGGGAAGAGCGGATTGATATCAGCAATCTGCAGTCGCTTCAGCCTGGCGCTACGGTGCCGGTGACCCTGACTCGCGCTGACGGCTCGCAGGAAGCGATCCCTTGTCGGTGCCGTATCGACACGGCGACAGAACTCACCTACTACCGCAACGACGGCATCCTGCACTACGTTATTCGTAATATGCTGTGAAACAAAGGGCCAGCATCGCTGGCCCTTTTTCGGTTATTCCACCGGTTTATTCCGTCGGCTTGCTGTTCAGCAGATGGCCCATCTTGGCGGCTTTGGTGTCCAGATAGTGAGCGTTTTTCGGGTTACGCCCGACGATCAGCGGCACCCGCTCCACAATGTTGATCCCGGCTTCGGTAAGAATTTCCACTTTTTTCGGGTTATTGGTTAATAACCGCACCTGCTCAACGTTGAGCAATTTGAACATGTCGGCGCACAAGGTGAAATCGCGCTCATCGGCGGCGAAGCCAAGCTGATGGTTCGCTTCGACAGTGTCGTAGCCCTGATCCTGCAGCGCGTAGGCGCGGATCTTATTCAATAAACCAATGTTGCGTCCTTCCTGGCGGTGATAGAGCAGGATCCCCCGACCTTCTTCAGCGATATGCGACAGAGCCGCTTCCAGCTGAAAGCCGCAATCACAGCGCAGGCTAAACAGGGCATCGCCCGTCAAACACTCTGAATGTACGCGGGCGAGGACCGGCGACTGCCCTGATATATCGCCATACACCAGCGCGACATGATCCTGTCCGGTTGCCAGTTCTTCAAAACCCACCATCAGGAAATCGCCCCAGGGGGTTGGCAGTTTGGCTTCTGCCACACGTTTAAGCTGCATGTGATTCTCCAGATTCTGTCAGCACCTGACTGTGCTTTCTGTTTCCCGCTATTTTGCCACAACGCCTGGACGTTCTCCTAATCGCGAACGGTTAGCCGTGTGGAAAGCGCACAAACGATCTACTTTCCGCTATGATGTTCATCTACAAGGAGAAGGAGAGAAAATGCTGTTGATAGCCCGACGAACTGCTCTCGCGGCGGCGCTGCTGCTGGTTATGCCCCTCACGGTCTGGCTTTCCGGGTGGCTGTGGCAGCCTGGACTGCCGGTTGCCATGTTGAAAAGCCTGTGGTGGGTGACGGAAACGGTGACCCAGCCGTGGGGAATTATCACTCATGTCGTGCTTTGCGGCTGGTTCCTCTGGTGTCTGCGCTTTCGGCTGCGCGCGGCGTTGATCCTGTTCCTTATCCTTGCCGCCGCTATCCTGGCGGGACAGGGGGCGAAATCCTGGGTCAAGGCGCGGGTCCAGGAGCCGAGACCGTTCGTCATCTGGCTGGAAAACACAAGGCAGGTGCCGGTGACGCAATTCTACGCGTTAAAGCGTAAAGAACGCGCTAAACTGGTGCATGAACAGCTGGCGCAGGCGCAGGACATTCCGTCATTTTTACGCAAACACTGGCAGAAGGAGACGGGGTTTGCTTTCCCGTCAGGTCACACCATGTTTGCCGCCAGCTGGGCGTTACTCGCTGCGGGGCTGCTGTGGCCGCGTCGCCGCTGGGGCACAATCGCGGTGCTGCTGGTGTGGGCGACGGCGGTGATGGGCAGTCGCCTGGCGCTGGGCATGCACTGGCCGCTGGATCTCATCGTCGCCACGCTGATCTCCTGGCTGCTGGTCACGGTGGCCTGCTGGCTGACGCAGCGCCTTTGTGGGCCGCTCTCGCCGCCCGGAGAAGAGGCGCAGGATATTAAAAAACGGATGCCTGAAGCGGAATAATGTTGATTTTAGCGGCATCCGACCGCATATCCTGAAGAGTTGCCATGCTTTTTCATTCCACCGCTGCGGCGAAAATGATACTTTATAGGGCTGAAAGCGGGCTTTTTTCGCGCAACCCACATAACGGGAAGTCATGTGAAATATTTACTCATTTTCTTACTGGTGTTAGCAATCTTCGTCATTTCAGTGACGCTGGGGGCGCAGAATGACCAACAGGTCACTTTCAACTATTTACTCGCTCAGGGTGAATTCCGCATATCGACTCTGCTGGCGGTGCTGTTTGCCGCGGGCTTTGCCATTGGCTGGCTGATCTGCGGCCTGTTCTGGCTGCGGGTGCGTGTCTCACTGGCGCGCGCGGAGCGGAAAATTAAGCGTCTTGAGCGTCAGATTGCCCCCGTCAGCCCGGCGGCTGTCGACGCAGGCGTGCCTGCGGTGAAGGAATAACCTCTTATGCTGGAGTTGTTGTTTCTGCTTTTACCCGTTGCCGCCGCTTACGGCTGGTACATGGGGCGCAGAAGTGCACAACAGTCCAAACAGGACGATGCGAGCCGCCTGTCGCGAGATTACGTGGCGGGGGTTAACTTCCTGCTCAGCAACCAGCAGGATAAAGCCGTCGACCTGTTCCTTGATATGCTGAAAGAGGATACCGGTACCGTTGAGGCGCACCTGACGCTCGGTAATTTGTTCCGTTCGCGCGGCGAAGTCGACCGCGCGATCCGAATTCACCAGAGCCTGATGGAAAGCGCGTCGTTAACCTACGATCAGCGCCTGTTAGCGGTGCAGCAGCTGGGACGGGATTATATGGCCGCCGGACTGTATGACCGCGCGGAAGACATGTTCAAACAGCTGGTGGATGAGACCGATTTCCGCCTCGGCGCGCTGCAGCAACTGCTGCAGATTTACCAGGCGACCAGCGACTGGCAGTCGGCTATTGAAGTGGCTGAACGGCTGGTGAAGCTGGGGAAAGAGAAACATCGTGGCGAAATCGCCAACTTCTGGTGCGAACTGGCCCTGCAGCAGATGGCAGCCAACGATCTGGATAAAGCGATGGCGTTGTTGAGAAAAGGCGCCGCCGCGGACCGCAACAGCGCCCGGGTATCGATCATGATGGGCCGGGTGTGGATGGAAAAGGGCGACTACGCAAAAGCGGTGGAGAGCCTCGAGCGGGTTATCGATCAGGATAAAGAGCTGGTGGGTGAAACGCTGGAGATGCTGCAGACCTGCTACCAGCAGCTCGGCAAAACCGATGAATGGGAAGTTTTTCTGCGCCGCTGCGTGGAGGAGAACGCCGGGGCGACCGCCGAACTGATGCTGGCGCAGATCCTTGAGCAGCGGGAAGGCGTCGAAGCGGCGCAAAACTACGTCACCCGGCAGCTGGAACGCCACCCGACCATGCGCGTCTTCCATAAGCTGATGGACTACCATCTCAACGAAGCGGAAGAAGGGCGGGCGAAAGAAAGCCTTGGGGTGCTGCGAAACATGGTTGGCGAGCAGGTGCGCAGCAAACCACGCTATCGCTGCCAGAAATGCGGGTTTACCGCTCATACACTCTACTGGCATTGTCCGTCCTGCCGCTCGTGGGCGACCATTAAACCCATTCGCGGTCTCGACGGCCAGTAAAGCCAAAAAAAAGCCCTCCGTTAGTTACAACATACTTATCGCTTCACTCCTCTCCAGGCGCGGCCCCGGCAGCGCCATCGTCCGGTCAGGGCAGGTACGGCAGTCTGTTATTTTGTTCGCTTCACAGGTAGAATGCTGCCCGTTTACCTTTTTTGCGCCACCCCGGCGCCCATCAACACTAAGGTCTGGTCATGACGTCTACAGCTATCCCATCTTCCCGCGCTGTCACATCCTCTCCCGTTGTGGTTGCGCTCGACTATGATAATCGCGATAAAGCGCTGGCATTTGTCGACCGCATCGACCCGCGCGACTGCCGCCTGAAGGTGGGCAAAGAGATGTTCACCCTGCTGGGCCCGCAGTTTGTCCGCGATCTGCATCAGCGTGGGTTTGAGGTGTTCCTGGACCTTAAGTTTCACGATATTCCCAACACCACCGCCCGCGCGGTGGCCGCAGCGGCTGAGCTGGGCGTATGGATGGTGAATGTCCATGCTTCCGGCGGCGCGCGAATGATGACCGCCGCGCGCGAAGCGCTGCTGCCGTTTGGCAAAGATGCGCCGCTGCTGATCGCTGTCACGGTGCTCACCAGCATGGAGTCCAGCGATCTACAGGATCTGGGCATTACCTTATCTCCGGCTGACTACGCGGCGAAGCTGGCGGCGCTGACCCAACGCTGCGGCCTTGATGGGGTGGTGTGTTCAGCCCAGGAGGCGGTGCGCTTTAAGCATGAGCTGGGGCAGGCGTTTAAGCTGGTGACCCCGGGGATTCGTCCGCAGGGCAGCGACGCTGGCGATCAGCGGCGAATTATGACTCCTGAGCAGGCTCAGGAAGCTGGGGTAGACTATATGGTGATTGGTCGCCCGGTTACTCAGTCGGCGGATCCAGCCGCGACGCTGCGGGCGATCAACGATTCTCTGCGCAAGGGGGCATAATGAGCGATTCCAACAGCCGTCTGGTCTACTCCACCGAAACCGGGCGTATCGACGAGGCGAAACCGGCGCCGTTGCGCCCGAAAGGCGACGGCATTGTGCGGATCCAGCGCCAGACCAGCGGCCGCAAGGGCAAAGGCGTCTGTCTGATTAGCGGGATTGATGCCGATGATGCTGCGCTAACCGCGCTGGCGGCAGAGTTGAAAAAAAAGTGCGGCTGCGGCGGCGCGGTGAAAGATGGCGTGATCGAGATCCAGGGCGATAAGCGGGATTTACTCAAGTCGCTGCTTGAGGCGAAAGGGATGAAGGTCAAGTTAGCCGGTGGCTGATCGCTATTTTCCCTCTGCTCCAATGGTCTGGTTGAAATAACAAGGCCGCGGTAAATGCCGCGGCCTTGAACGATTTAACGTGCGTAAGTCAATTCGTGTGAATTATTCTTTTATTTCGTCAGATAATTAAATTATTTGCCGACCTGGTGACCAATAATACCACCGACTGCTGCGCCACCCAGGGTACCGAGCGCGCTACCGTCAGTTAACACTGCACCACCGATAGCGCCGGCGCCAGCGCCGATAGCCGTGTTACGATCGCGTTTAGACATGTTAGAGCAAGCGCTCAGAGACATTGCTACAGTGACAGCCAGAACGACAGCAGCCATTTTTTTGCTCGTTGAAGTCATCATTTTTTTCTCCTGAATAATCTATTCATGGATTACAGCGCTCCTTTAAGCATAGCCTGATAAAGCAGCTTTAGGGCAATTCCATGAAGTTAAGGTGCGCAGGTGTCACGAAAATCACGCAGGTGATAGTCACTTCCTGTTATATCGCTAATAATAATTTTACTTTTTTTAAAATTTATCGTCAGGTAAAAAGTCTTAATTAGCGGCTCGGAATACTCTCAGAGCGATAAAGCGCCCCTTCCGGCGCTTTGGCAGGAGATGGGGCGGCGGAGGATCAGATGTAGGGCACGATATCGACGGTCAGGCCGCTGCGGAGCAATTGTTCGCGACAGGCGTCCGGTAAGCGATCGTCGGTAATAACGCGGTTAAAGCGGCCGGCGGGACCGAGCGGATAGGGATGTACCGCGCTGAATTTTGAACTGTCGCTAAGAATAATTGCCTCACAATGCTTCTCCAGCACGGCGTTCACCACGTCCGCACGCATCATATCGCGGCCGGTAAAGCCGGTTTCCGCCTGCCAACCGTCGATCCCGATGAAGGCTTTGCTGAAATGCACCTGCTGGATGAACTGACGGGTTAGCGGACCGACCATACTCTCACTGCGTTTCTGATAAATTCCGCCCAGCAGGATCACCTCTCCTGGGGTCTCTTTCAGCAGATGGGCGATATAGCTGCTGACGGTAATGATGGTGATATCGCCGCGCTCGGCCAGCGTACGCGCCAGCAGGGCATTGCTGCTGCCGTTTTCGATAAATACCGTTTCACCGGTATTCACTAGCGCCGCAGCCCGGCTGGCCAGCTCACGCTTAATGGCGAAATGGGTCATCATGCGGGTTTCAACATCTTCGCTGTCCAGCGGTACGGCATAGCCATGAGTACGGCGCAAATAGCTCTGCTTTTCCAGCAAATTCAAATCCTGACGAATAGTAACCTCAGAGACACCGGTCATCTTCGCCAGATCGGCGACGCTCATGCGGCCTTTATCGATGACCACTTGCAAAATACTTTGTTGTCGGGCGTTCATAGCAACATCACTGTTAGGGGGCTATATGGCGAGCAACCGGTCCATATGGCCGGCTGCGGCATGGCTGATATTCAGATTTCCCAGGGCGCCTTGGGTTGGTTTTGTTGTTCAGCATCGTCCGCCGCCAGCGCCAGCAGCTCCGCTTTGAGGATCTCCAGATTATGGATCGCAGAATGGTAATCACCGGCAACCAGAATATCCAGCACGGTATCGATACGTTGAGCGAGCAGGTGGGCATTCACATCTGACATGGCATTATCCTGGTAACAAAAACGAATGAAATCAATGATGCTAAAAATGAATGAAAAAGAGAAGCGAAAAAAACGCACAACCTTAATCGGTGCGACGGAAATGGCTGGATAGAGAGGAAAGAAGCAGCGGTTCCCGCAGGAACCGCTGTGAAGGGGCGTCAGACCGCCGGACGCGCAATAATGCTGCGGGTTTCCATGCGAACTTCAGCGATAGTGACATCGATAACGTCAGTCACTTTATAGACTACTTCACCTTTGATCTGCACGGTACCGTTCTCCTGGCTGCACACCAGTTCGTCGCGCACGGCGTGGAGGAACGGGGCCGGAATAAAGGCGACCGCGCCATTGTCCACCAGACGCACGCGCATCCCGCCGCGGCTGACGTCGATGATCTCCGCCGCGAAGCGGGTATCGGTCCCGGCTTTATCGTTGAGGAAACGGGCGTACAGCCAGTCGGCGACGTCGCGCTCGGCCATCCGGTTGAGACGACGGCGCTCCGCCATCTGCACGGTGGCTTCATCCTGGGGACGCGCAATGGTCTCGCCTTTAATGATGGCTTTCAGCAGACGGTGGTTGATCATGTCGCCATACTTACGGATCGGCGAGGTCCAGGTGGCATAGGCTTCAAGCCCAAGACCAAAGTGCGGGCCCGGCTCGGTGCTGATTTCCGCAAACGACTGGAAGCGGCGAATGCGGCTGTCGAGGAAACCGGTCGGCTGAGCGTCCAGTTCCCGGCGCAGCTTGCAGAACCCTTCCAGGGTGAGCACTTCCGTCGGGTCGACGTGCACATCATGGGTTTTCAGCAGGGCGGCCAACTGCTCGGTATTCGCCGGGTCGAAACCGGTATGAACGTTATAAACGCCGAAGCCGAGCTTGTCGCGCAGAACGCGGGCGGCACAGATGTTGGCGGCGATCATCGACTCTTCGACAATGCGGTTGGCAATGCGACGCGGTTCCGCGACGATATCCAGCACTTCGCCTTTTTCGCCGAGAACAAAACGGTAGTCCGGACGGTCTTTGAACACCAGCGCATGGGTCTGACGCCATTCGCTACGACGCTGGCACACGTCCTTCAGCAGCGTAATTTGCTGCGCGATCGCCTCGCTGTCCGGCTGCCAGCTGCCGCGGCCTTCCAGCCAGTCAGAGACGTCGTCATAGGCCAGCTTGGCTTTCGATTCGATGGTGGCGGCAAAGAACTCGATATTGTCTTCGATGGTGCCATCGGCCGCCAGGGTCATCCGGCAGGCCAGCACCGGGCGCACTTCGTTAGCGCGCAGGGAGCAGAGGTCGTCCGACAGCTCGCGCGGCAGCATTGGAATGTTGAAGCCCGGCAGATAGTTGGTAAAGGCGCGCACTTTTGCGGCGTTATCCAGCTTGCTGCCTTCGGCAATCCAGGCGGTCGGGTCGGCAATGGCGACCGTCAGCAGCAGTTTGCCATCAGCAGTGGACTCGGCATACAACGCATCGTCCATATCTTCGGTGCTGGCGCTGTCAATGGTGACGAAGTCGAGGGCGGTTAGGTTGCGGCGCGTCAGCCCCTCGTCGAGCATCTCGGTGGCGACGCCGTCCGGTGCCTCTTTCTCAAGATTATGGCGCGCCAGGGTTACCCACCATGGGACGAAGTGGTCGTCGCTAAAAGTGATGAACTGGGTCAACTCCGCGTAAAATCCGCGGTCGCCTTTTAATGGATGACGGCGCATCTCGGCGACGGCCCAGTCACCCTGTTTAAAATCGTGCTCAACGCCGCGGGCGGCGCGGCAGGGAATGGCGTCTTTCAGCAGCGGATGGTCAGGAACGATAGCGAGGCGATCGTCTTTCTTCTGGACTTTACCGACAAAACGAGTCAGGAAGGGCTCAACCAGCGATTCCGGCTCGGCGCTTTCGCGTTCTTTTTCAGAATGGATCACCGCGACGATACGGTCGCCATGCATCACTTTTTTCATCTGCGGCGGCGGAATGAAGTAGCTCTTCTGAGCGTCCACTTCGAGGAAGCCAAAGCCCTTTTCCGTGCCCTTAACGACCCCTTCCGCGCGCGGCGTCTGGGAATGCAGTTGCTGTTTAAGCTGCGCTAGCAGCGGGTTATCCTGAAACATAATTAGGTATTTTCGTGGCTAAAAGAGCGGCTGACATTTTTACGCGAATATGCCTGCCGCAGCAAGCGCTGTTTCAGCAATTTACGTCTGCTGACGCACATTGCCGAGGGCGACCTTCAGACGATTCATCCATCCGCACAGCCCGCTCCAGATCAACAGATCGATTGCTTGTTGCTCAGAGAGTCGATATTCCGCGAGGGGCGTTAACTGGGCGGCGCTAAACCGGTCAGGCGAGCGTGTTAACAGCTGCACCGCGGTCACGAGAGACCGGGCCTGAGGATGCTGCTGGAGCCAGTGATGGAGGGCCTGGTCGCCCTCCCGCAGATGGCTGGCGAACTCCTCTTCACCCTGCCAGTGGGGGAGCCAGGCGTCAAAACAGGTGGGGCTGCCATTGGTGCGCGCCGTGAGTAAGGCGACCTGCGGGCCAAAGGTATCATCCGTGCTGAGCTGGCGGATCAAGGTCTCCAGAGGCGCGAATAACTGTGGGTCGCAGGCCAGCAGCGGCGCCAGCTCGCCCAGACCGGGCAGCGACTGCCAGCCGGCGATGCGCCGCTGACGCTCATCATCGGCATACTGCAGGTCGGGATCCGCAATGTCTGCCTGCCATGCTCCCGGCGGCGGGGCGAACAGTTCCGCGGGTGCCTCCTCTTGCTGGGGCATACCGGGGATCCAGCGCACCGGAAAGCCCTGGGCCGCCTGCAGGACGGCAATCGCCCGCGCCTGGAAGCCGACGAATCCGATAATCTGGTTGAACACAATAATGTCCCGACTGGTTAAGCCCACTTCGTCCAGCTGGCTACGGGAGAGAGCGTTAATAACCGAGGGCGAACCGGCAAGCTGACGAGCATATTGCGTGATTTGCGCCAGACGACGGTTGCTCTCGCGCGAGGAGTCGGGGCCTGGCAGGGGAGCAAGGCGGGCGGCGTAGTGGTTACACAGCCGCTGGACGCCGTAGACCTGGGCGACGGTGAGCGCGGTGCTGAGTCGATCGTAAGCGGTAAAGGTCTGCAGGCGACTCACCGCCACCTGGTCGGGAAACAGCAGTTCGGCCAGCTGGCGTGCGGGGTGTAGCCAGTCAGCGTGGGCACGTAGCCAGGCGGCCGGCAGCGTCAGGTCCAGCAAAAAGCGGTCTTCAACATGGGCGGCTTCAGGGACGAGCGGCAGGACATCCACCGGGCAGATTGTTGACTGGGTTTCGTGATACCAGTGATTTTTGCCATTCACGCGGCGTGGCTCCATGGGCTTTCCTTGTTCGGTATGTGGCGAACCGCCGTTCCGCGGATCGTTTATGCAGAACTATCCTGGCGTAACCCGGAAGCAGGAGAAAATATTGATACGTGCTAACAAATAGCCGATTGGAATAACAGGTGGGGCGTAAGGCGTGGGG
>NZ_JAGRQY010000237.1:0-2507 GCF_018223905.1 Klebsiella sp. 28 | reverse complement strand
GCGTAAACGCCTTAGCCGGGCTACGGTATTGTTCTGGTAGCCCGGCTAAGCGCAGCGCAAGCCGGGAACATATCCAGCCTAGCGCGCCAGATTGTCGTAGCCGCGCCAGCGATAGTTAAGCACCGATAGCGCCCAACAGGCGACAAACAACCCGACCACCACAAATCCGGCGTCGCCGAGGTTGTCGTTTAACGCCCCTACCCAGCGCCATATTCCGCCGCTGAGCGCAAACTTATCCATCAGCAGACCCAGCGCTTCCAGGCCGCCGATAAACAGCGCTATCACCACCGAGGTACCGGTGATGGTCATGTTGTAATAGAGCTTGCGCTGCGGCTTGCTGAACGCCCAGCCGTAGGCGCCGACCATCAGCACATTATCAAGCGTATCCACCAGCGCCATACCGCTGGCGAACAGCGCCGGAAAGACCATAATCGACCAGACGGAAATCCCGCTCGACGCGCCGGCGGCGGAGATACCCAGTACGCCGATTTCGGTGGCGGTATCAAAACCGAGGCCAAACAGGAAACCGACCAGGTACATCTGCCAGCTGCGGCTTATCAGACGGAAGGTCTTGCCAAACAGCCAGCTCATCACCCCGCCGCCGCTGACGATTTCGTCGCTCACCGGCTCCCCGCGCTTCCATGCCCGAAAGCTGCGCCACACGCTGCGTAAAATCACCAGGTTGATAAAGGCCATCGCCAGTAAAAACAGGGCCGACACGGCGGTGCCAATGACGCTGCCGGTATCATGCAGCCAGCTCATCTGCGTGCTGAAGGCGGTGGCGGTCGCGGCAATCGCCGCCGAGGCCAGCACCACAATCGATGAGTGGCCCAGCGAAAACCACGCCCCGACGGCGAAAGGCCGCCGCCCCTGCTGCATCATCTTGCGGGTCACGTTATCAATCGCCGCAATATGGTCGGCGTCCACCGCGTGGCGCAGGCCGTAGCCCCAGGCCAGCAGGCTGGCGGCCATCAGCGCGCCGCTGCCGCCAAAGGCCTGCAGCGCCCAGCACCAGGCCAGTAAATTCGCCGCGATCAACCCCAGCACCAGACCCGCGGCGCGCGGCTGCTGGCGTAAAACTGTCATTATCATGGTTGTATTCCTTGAGCCTGCCAGCGGGCGGCGGCGATCACCGCCTGACCATAGGCGATTGCGCCGTCGCCGGCCGGCAACTGCTGTGCAAACAGCAGAGTAAAATCCGCCAGATAAAAGGTCAATCGCGCCGCCAGCAGGCGGTTATGCAGCACCCCGCCGCTGCAGACCATCGTGTCGATGCCGCGGACGGTGGCGCAGTCGCGGGCCATCGCCGCCAGCCCACAGGCCAGGGCGTCGTGGAATGCCCAGGCTTTCTGCGCCGGAGTCGCCTGCCAGCTCAGCCATTGCCGCCAGAAGGTCGCTAAATCCAGCGCGTCGTCGCGCCAAGGCAGCGTAACCGGGTGGCTGACGCCGGGGCAGCTGGCGGCCAGCGCCTCCAGCCGACAGGCCGCTTCGCCTTCATAGCTCAGACTCTCCGGCGCGCAATCCAGGGCGCAGGCAACGGCATCAAACAGCCGTCCGCAGGATGAGGCGCGCGGCGCGTTAATCCCGCGCTCGATGGCCTGCGCCAGCAGCGGCCAGTTGCGCTGGCGTAGGGTGGCGGCCTGCGGATAATCCTGCCAGTCAGGGACAAAGGCCAGACAGTGGGCCAGCAAATTTCGCCACGGCTGGCGTGCCGCCAGGTCCCCCCCTGGCAGCGCGACGGCCGGCAGCCCGCCAAGATGTTCGCATTCGCGATAGTTGACCCGCAGGCACTCCCCGCCCCACAGCGCGCCGTTCTCCCCCATACCAATACCGTCGAGTGTCAGGGCGATAACGTCCCCGCCGTCAAGCGGCCAGCGGTGCTCCGCCAGGCACGCCGCGGCGTGGGCATGGTGATGCAGCACTGTCTCCAGCGGCAGGGGCAGGGAGGCCGCCCACTGCGTTGAGCGATAGCCGGGATGGGCATCAACCACCACCCGCTGCGGCACAAACGCGTAAATGCTCTGCATCAGCTGCAGGGCGCTGCACCACTGCTGTTCAACACCTTCCTCGCCAAGATCGCCAAAGTGCTGGCTCAGCACCGCTTCGCTGCCGCGCGCCAGGCAGAAAGTATTTTTCATATCCGCGCCGAGAGCCAGCAGCGGCGGGATGTCTCCTAGCCCCGGCGGCAGCGGCAGCGCGTCCGGGACGTAGCCCCGGGCGCGGCGCAGCATTTCACCGCTTGAGCGCACCAGTGAATCATCCATCCGCTGTACGATGTCGCGATTATGCAAGAGAAAGCCGTCGGCAATGTCGGCTAACTCATTGAGCGCCTGAGCATTACTTAACGCCGGCGGACGGCCGCTAAGATTGCCGGAGGTCATTACGATGGGGCGCGCCAGGCCCTGCAGAAGCAAATGCTGCAGCGGATTAGACGGCAGCATCACCCCAACTTCCGCAAGCCCTGGCGCTATTTCGTCGCACAGGCCGGAGACCTGCGCTTTGGCAAT
>NZ_JAGRQY010000236.1:0-1945 GCF_018223905.1 Klebsiella sp. 28 | reverse complement strand
GCTTAGCGTGGTCTTTCGCTTCTCCCAGGAACAGCTCCGGATGGGCGACAGCACGGTTAATATCGCCCAGGTAAACGTTTTTACCATTCAGCGCGCTATCGGCCGGCAGCGCGGTTCCCAGCACGATGGCCAGTTCGGCGTCATTCGGGTTATCAATCAGCTCAAGGTGCGCTTTCGGCGCCGCGGCACCCAGCAGGGTTTTCGCCATGTAGGCGCGCGCCTGTCCGAGTCCGGCATCAATAATCAGCAGCGTTTTCATTATGCCTCTCCTGCTGTCAATTAAAGGGTTGTAAGTCGACGCGCGCCATCATCGCGGCCAACTGGGTACGGTCGGTAATTCCTACATTGCTCTGGCTGACGGCCAGGGCAGCGACGGCGGTCGCCAGGCGCAGGGTATGCTCGCTGGATTCACGCATCAGCAGGCCGTAAATCAGGCCGCCGACCATCGAATCGCCGGCGCCAACGGTGCTGACCACTTCCACTGAAGGTGGTTTAGCAATCCACTCCCCAGAGGCGTTGACCCACAGCGCACCCTCTTCGCCCAGGGAGATCACCACGTGGGCGATACCCTGCTCGCGCAGCGCATGGGCGGCGTCGATAACATCTTTCATCTCCGGCAGCTTGCGGCCAGCCCAGATTTCCAGTTCGCGACGGTTCGGTTTCACCAGCCACGGCGCCGCTTTTAGTCCGGCAACCAACGCTTCGCGGCTGCTGTCGAAAATGATGCATGGGCACTGACTGCGCAGACGGGTCATCCAGTCGGTGAAGGCTTCCGGGCTAACGCCGGACGGCAGGCTGCCGCTGACGCAGACCATATCGAACTGCCCGAGCCAGCTCAGGGAGTCGTTGACGAAGCGTTCCCAGTCGCCCGGGGTGACTTCAAAGCCGGAGAAGTTGAAATCGGTCACTTCGCCATCTTTTTCCGTCAGCTTAACGTTGATACGGGTCCGGCCCTGCACCACCTGGAAACGGTTGGCGATCCCCAGCTCGCTGAACAGCTGCTGAAAGCCGTCCTGGTTGTCTTTACCCAGGAAACCGCCGACGGTGACGTCAATGCCGAGATCTTTCAGCACTTTCGCCACATTAATGCCTTTCCCGGCGGCGTGCAGGCCGGTGGTGCGCACCAGGTTCACTTCACCGCGTTCAATCTCCGGGGTGAATCCCACCAGGTCGTATGCCGGGTTTAACGTAATCGTTGCTACACGTCTGCTCATTTATGCGCCCTCCCCAAGGCCTGCGGCGATCGCTTCGCCAATCGCATCCAGCGCTTGTTGCGCATCCTCACCCTGCGCGGTAAAACGCAGACGGTGACCTTTTTTCACACCCAGCGCCACAACCTTCATCAGGCTGCGACCGTTAGCCGGCTTGCCGGAACCGTCGAGATTGGTAACGGTGATGTCGCTGGAAAATTGTTTAATGGTGTTGACCAGCATGGTGCCCGGACGGGCATGCAGGCCGTGTTCATTGCGCACCACGAATTCGGCGCTCAGCACATCTTCGGCAATGGCGTCGTCGCTGGTCAGCAGCGCCAGCACGGTGGCGGCGTCGGCTTTCAGCAAATGTTCAGCTTTCTTGTCCAGCAGCAGCTTGCTCAGACGGTTCAGCACTGCGGTCGGCTGCTCGTCGGCCATCGCCACCGTGACCAGCAGGGAAACCGGCTGCTCGTCGCGGGTAAAGGCGTTAGCCGCGCGGCTGACCGCCACGGCGCTGCGCAAATTGCCTTCCGCACTGTCGTTCAGCCAGACGCCCTGACCGAGGTTCAGCGGCGTATCGTTAATGACGTGGCTAACGAAGGCGGCATCGACAGCGCCAACTTCTTTCAGACGCGCCGCGTTCAGCGCCTGCAGGGTCAGCAGATCGCTGGCCGCGACGTCGAGACTGAGGGTCTCGTTATCCAGCTTCAGCGCTTCGCTCTGCTTCTCTCCCATCAGCAGCGCGCGCAGCT
>NZ_JAGRQY010000235.1:0-6077 GCF_018223905.1 Klebsiella sp. 28 | reverse complement strand
TTTCATCGCTGAAGGAAGACCAAAAGCCTGACACAGATCCTCCTGCGGCAGACGCAGCAGCACCCGTCCCTCCTGCGCCCAGCGCCGGTCGAAGCGGGTTACCGCCAGGGCGCGGATCCGCGGGGTGGCGATGATCTCCGCTTCCGGCACCGCCAGGCCCAGTTCTCTGGCCAGCGCCAGGCACAGAAACTCATTATCCACGCTTTCACGCAGATCCAGCGTCGCATTGGGCTGCTTGATCTCGCCGATGGGCAGCTTAATGATATGCGTGGTCGGCGTGGCGCCCTGCGGAATACACCACTGCTCGCCCATCCGCAGCAGCGCCGTTTTCTCCTGGGCGCCGGCCACCGAGATACGGAAATCGTCCTGGCTGGTAATCATCCCGAGGGGGATATCCGACTGGTAAGCGGTCAGCAAAGCGGTGAGCTGCGCCTCGTCCAGCGTCTGCCAGCGTAATCCTTCCAGGTGCGCCTCTTCCCCCGGCGGCAGGAGGGTCACCGCCCCTACGCTATCCCGCCCGACTTCGGCCAGCAGATCGAACGGCTGCTTCGAGCGCGCCTGATAGCGCCTGACGATCCGGTCGCGGACCTGCGGGCTGTCGGGCAGCAGGTTATCAAAATAGTGATACACCGCGTCGGCAGTGATATTGCCATACTGCAGCGGCAGTGAGAGGGAGAGCGGTCTGGCGCGCGGGCTGCGCAGCCACTCTTCCTCATAGCGAAAACTGTGCGCCCCGTTAGCCTGGCGGGTTAAGGTTCCCACGCGCACATTGTTCATCCAGGTGGTAAGCGTCGCCATTACCAGTCAAGGTCCGTGTTGTTATCGGGAGCCGGCGCCGTCTCAGCAGCTTTGGCGTTCAGCATCATCACCACCCCCAGCGACTGGAGGATCTTAAACAGCGTGGTTAAGGTGGTTTTGTCGGGGTGATTTTCAAAATTGGACAGCGTGGCCTGCTTAATGCCGATCCGCCTGGCCAGCGCATCCTGGGTCCAGTGGTTCTGCTGGCGCAGCAGCTTCAGGTAATTGGCCAGCTGCACGGGACTGTATATCTGCGGGGAATTCATCGCCTTGTTCCTCACCATCATTTATCCCCCTGTCGGGATAAACTTGGTTTTATACCCTACAGGGGATAATGTCAAGGATATCCCCTGGTGGGGATAAGAGAATAATTATCCTTGTGTGGGGATAAAACAGGAAGGATGATCGCCGGAGCCACCTGTACATGCCCGGTGGCGGCTGCGCCTTACCGGGCCTACGGGCTGTCTCTACCCGCTCCGTTACGATCCAGGCCGGGCAAGCGCAGCGCCGCCCGGCAGCGGGCAGCCGCGCTTAGCTGCCGCGGTAGGTGGACCACCCGCCCGGGGCGATGAGAAACGGCAGATGGAAATGGTCCTCTGCCGCCTCGCCGATGACAAAATCAATCTGCGCCCGGGTAAAGACGCTCTCGCGCCCGGCGCGGGCAAACCACGCCCCGGTTTCCGCTGTTAAGCAATAGTGCCCCGCCGGCAGCGGCGCGGCGCTAAAGGTGGCGATACGCCCCTGGGCGTTGGTCACCAGGTTCGCCAGCGTCTCGCCCTCCCGGCTCAGGCTGACCGTTACGCCTTCTGCCGGCGTACCGGTGGAAATATCCAGAATATGGGTGCTCAGGGTACTCATTCGCCAATCACTCCTTCCAGTCTTAACATCGTAATCTCTCGCAGCTGGGCAAGCGCCTCGGCCACTTCTTCGTCGGCGGTATGCTGCAGCCGGCGCGTCAACGCCTGCAACATCTCTTCGCCGCTGCGCCCTTTGGCGCGGATTAAAAACACCCGGCCAAAGCGGGCTTCGTAGCGGGCATTCCCCTCCCGCAGGGCCTGCGCGAGCCGCTCATTCTCGCTGTCCACCGACGACTGCTCCTGGCGCGACAGCGCCGCATGCGCCTGGCTGCCGGTCGGCTTCTCACCGATCCGCGGATGGGCGCTGAGCGCCGCGTTCAGCTCGTCCTCTCCCCAGTTAGCCATCGCCTCCCGGGCGGTCTGCAGCAGCGCATGGCGGCTGGCGAAAGGTCGTAAGCTCACCAGCGTCTCGCCCCAGGCCGGGATCGCCACGCAGGGGGCCAGCAGCCCCGCCGCCTCATCTTTGCTCAGGCTGTTAAACTGACTCAGCGCGATCATCCTGACTCCTTAACGATTTCGTCGCCGCCTGCTCCTGCGGCAGAATAAGGTTCAGCGCTATCGCTACCAGCCCACCGCTGGTGGCTGCCGAACCGAACAGATCGCCGACCATCGGCGGAAAATGGCTGAGAAACGCCGGCACCGACTCCACGCCAAGACCCGCGCCAAACGCCAGCCCCACGATCAGCACATCGCGACGGCTCAGCGGGGTCTGGGTAATAATCCGGATCCCGGCCGCCACCACGCAGCCAAACATCACCATCGTTGCGCCCCCCAGCACCGGCGCCGGGATCTGCCGCAGCAGTTCGCCCACCGGGGGGAACAGCCCGAGCAGGATCAGAATCACGCCAATGTAGCGTCCGACATAGCGGCTGGCCACCCCGGTCATCTGGATCACGCCGTTGTTCTGCGCGAAGGTGGTGTTCGGAAAAGCACAGAGCATGGCCGCCACCATACAGCTGACGCCATCCGCCAGGATACCGCCCTTCAGCCGGTTACGGAAAGCGCGATCGTCAACAGACTGTTGTGAAATCAGCGAGTTGGCCGTCAGATCGCCCACCGCCTCCAGAATACAGACCAGCGACACCAGGGCGACCGGCAGAAATATCGCGCTGTTAAACTGAAAGCCGAACGGAAACAGCGTCGGCAGGCGAAACAGAGTGTCGCCCAGGCTGTGAAGATGGAACTGACCGCTCAGCCCCGCTGCGATGCAGCCCACGGCAATGCCCACCACCACCGAGGAGAGCCGCAGCCAGCGGTTTTTGGCGCAGCTCAGCAGGACGATAACCCCGAGGGTGCCCGCCCCGAGCGCGATATTGCTCATGCTGGCGAAATCCTCGGCCTTTTCCCCACCGCACCAGTTGATGACGCTGACCTTGATCAGGCTGATGCCGATCAGCGCAATCACGCTGCCGGTAATGATGGGAGTAAAGATTTTCTTCAGCGGTTCGATAAAGCGGCTGACAATCACCGGCACCAGAGCGGCGACAAAGTTAACGCCAAACAGCATCGCCATCATATCCTGCGGCCCGCCGCCCTGCGCTTTTACCCACATCCCTCCGGCCACCGTCACGCCGAGGAAGGCAAAACTGGTGCTCTGCATGCAGATCATCCCGGCGCCGATGCCCCATACCCGATTGGACTGCAGAAAAGTGCCGATGCCCGAGGCCAGCAGCGACATACTGATGAGATACGGCAGCCAGTCGCCAAGCCCGAGGGTAGCGCCGATGATCAGCGGCGGCGTGATGATCCCCACCAGGCCCGCCAGCACATGCTGGAGAGCGCTGAAAAAGGCCGGAAGCGGTGGGATCCGCTGTTCAAGGCCGTAAAGCAGGCCACTGTGATGTTCGTCAGACATAGTGATATCCCGTAGCAAAGAGAAGTGCATGGGCTAGTGCACAAAGCAGGCCAGAGACGACAAAAGGGCACCAATAAATTTATTATCACTTCAAAATCATCAACTTAGATTACGCTCGTGATGCATCACCCCTCTCCGCTGCTGAACCAGGCGCCTGAAACGATAGATTCTTAATGCAACATACAGAAACTTTTGATTCATAAAAAGGCAACCAATACCTCACATTGCACCGATGCGGTGCGTCATGAGCCATCGCTGTGCCTCAGGCAGGCGGTTTTCCTCCCTCCGGCGAACTGGTACGCAAATTGCTGTAGTCAGTCACAACATCGGGAGAAGGAGAAAAAAATGAAAGCAATCGTGATTGGCGCCGGCATCGGCGGTTTAAGCGCGGCAGTGGCGCTCAAACAGTCGGGGATCGACTGCGACGTCTATGAAGCGGTGAAAGAGATCAAACCGGTCGGCGCAGCGATTTCCGTGTGGCCCAACGGCGTGAAGTGCATGGCCCACCTCGGCATGGGCGACATCATGGAGACCTTCGGCGGGCCGCTGCGCCGGATGGCGTATCGTGATTTCCGCAGCGGCGAGAACATGACCCAGTTCAGTCTCGCCCCGCTGATCGAACGCACCGGCAGCCGCCCCTGCCCGGTCTCCCGGGCAGAACTGCAGCGGGAAATGCTGGATTACTGGGGACGGGACAGCGTGCAGTTCGGCAAACGCGTCACCCGCTGTGAAGAAGACGCCGACGGCGTGACGGTATGGTTTACCGACGGCAGCAGCGCCAGCGGCGATCTGCTGATTGCCGCCGACGGCAGCCATTCCGCACTGCGTCCGTGGGTGCTGGGCTTTACCCCGCAGCGCCGCTACGCCGGCTACGTCAACTGGAACGGTTTGGTGGAGATAGATGAAGCGCTGGCGCCCGGCGATCAGTGGACCACCTTTGTCGGCGAAGGCAAGCGCGTCTCGCTGATGCCGGTCTCCGCCGGCCGGTTCTACTTTTTCTTTGATGTGCCGCTTCCGGCGGGTCTGGCGGAGGATCGTGACACCCTGCGCGCTGACCTCAGCCGCTACTTTGCCGGCTGGGCGCCGCCGGTGCAGAAGCTGATCGCCGCCCTCGACCCGCAGACCACCAACCGCATTGAAATCCATGATATCGAACCTTTCAGCCGCCTGGTGCGCGGCCGCGTCGCGCTGCTCGGCGATGCCGGACACAGCACCACCCCGGATATTGGCCAGGGAGGCTGCGCGGCGATGGAAGATGCAGTGGTGCTGGGCGCCGTTTTCCGCCAGACCCGAGATATTGCGGCCGCCCTGCGCGAGTATGAAGCCCAGCGCTGCGACCGGGTTCGTGACCTGGTGCTGAAGGCGCGCAAACGGTGCGATATTACCCACGGGAAGGATATGCAGCTCACCGAAGCCTGGTACCAGGAGCTGCGTGAGGAGACCGGGGAGCGCATTATCAACGGCATGTGCGACACCATCCTCAGCGGGCCGCTGGGCTGACCGTCGCCATGGATTCGATCACCGCACTCAGCGTCTGAATGGCCATTTGCGCGGGCCGCGAAAGCTGACGCGAGGGCGCAGTACACAGCGCCAGGGTCAGCGGTCGCAGTAGCGTACTGCGCAGCGGGACAAAGGCCAGCTGTCCACGCTGGACCTCGTCCAGCACGTCGAGCAGGCTAAGGAGCGTCACGCCGCTGCCGCGCAGCACCAACGACTTGATAAGCCGGATATCATTGCAGCTGATGGTATTCTCCGGCGCAAAGTCATGGTGGCGATAGAGGAGCGCCACCCGCTCATGGACGATCAGCGGCGCGCCGGGCACGATATGCCGCTCCAGGCTGAGCTCGCCCAAAGACAGCGCTTTCGCCCCCGCCAGGGGATGGTCCGGACGCATCACAATCCCCACCGCCAGTTCGGCAAAGGCCAGCACGCTGAGTCCAGCCTGCCCCTGCGGATCGAGGATCAGGCCGACGTCCAGGTCCGCCTGACGCACTTTCTGGCTGACGGTGTGGCTGTCAGCCACCTGCAGATCCAGCTCCAGCCACGGCCAGCTGGCGATGATCTCCGCCAGCGCGGCGGCGAATCCCCCTTCCGCCAGCGCCTGCACCATGCCAACGCTAACGCTTCCGCGCTTCATCCCCTGCAGCTCATCGAATTTCTGCCGCGTCTGGCGAAACTCCTTTTGCCAGCGCAGCAGGTTGTCATACAGCAACTCACCGGCGGTGGTCATCCGCAGTCCCTCCGGCAGGCGCTCGAACAGCGGGGTACCGAAGGCCTCCTCGGCCTGCAGGATCTGGCGGTTAATTGCCGAGGCGGAGATATGCAGCTGCTCGGCGGCCCGGCGCAGACTGCCGCAGCGGGCCACGGCGATGAAATAGTGCGCGAAACGGGAAAATGGACTCATGGCGCCCCTGTACTCTTTTTTGCAACAGCAGAGTGAATTAATGGTGATGGATGTGAACACCCTAATATGACAACAATAATCTCACAACAATAAAACAATCACCGATGTGAGCAGGAAGAGAAATCATGAAGACAACCACCCCCACGCCCCCCGCCCATTGCAC
>NZ_JAGRQY010000234.1:0-7072 GCF_018223905.1 Klebsiella sp. 28 | reverse complement strand
CTCCAGTGGCAGGCGACCTGCGAGCCGGATGAATACTGGCTGGTGGATAATCTGCCCGGTCGCCTGCCACTGGAGCACGCGTTTGCCGGTCAGGCTGCTGCCGAGTTGCACGACGATCTGCGCCTGCGCCAGCTCGCTGACCGCTTTGCCGTTGCCCAGCCACAGGTCGGCGCACGGCAGCGGCTGCCCGGTCTGCGACAGGACATCGCCGATCAGCGGCCAGCCGAGGGTCTGCGCCCACTCAGCGACCTTTTTCCCTTCCGCGGCGCTCATTCTGCCCGCCACGACGACGCCGCGTTTTTGTCGCCAGAAGAACCAGTCGCGCTGCTTCTCGCTCTCTAACTGCAGCGCCTGGCGCAGCCAGGGTTTGTCGCTCTGCCACCAGTTGCCGAGCTGCTGCTGCCACTCCACGCCGGTCTCATCCATATCACCATACAGCGGTTCAGCGAACGGACAGTTAATATGCACCCCGCCGGCGTGCAGCGCGCCCAGCGCCTGGTCGATGGTTGAGACCAGCCAGCGGGCAGGAATATCCTGCGAGGGACGCGGCAAAGAAATCGTCTGCGCAGGATGGGAGGCAAACATCCCCGGCTGGCGGATAGCCTGGTTCGCGCCGCAGTCGATCAGCTCCGGCGGACGGTCGGCGGTTAACAGGATCAGCTTTTCACCGGTGAGCCCTGCCTCAATCAGCGCCGGATAGAGGTTTGCGGTGGCGGTCCCGGAGGTGACTATCACCGCCACCGGCTGCCGGCTGGCCTTCGCCAGTCCGAGCGCCAGGTGGCCGAGGCCGCGTTCGTCGAAATGGGTATGATGGATTAAGGCGCGGTTTTCCGCCGCCGCCAGGGTTAAGGGTGTCGAGCGCGAGCCCGGCGCGATGCAGATATGCTGCACGCCATGGCGCGTTAAAGCTTCCAGGATCACCGCCGCCCAGCGTCGGTTAAATGCGCTTACTGACATGAAATTGTCCGGTATCAAATATTGATGCTAAGTATAGATAAGGCAAAGTGACGTCGTTTTGATATGCATCGTCATTCAAGCTTTATGGACACAGCAGCGAGCGCAGCCCGGCCGCTTTGTTGTCAATCTCCTGCCACTCCTGCTGTGCATCAGAGCCGCTGACGATCCCCGCCCCGGCATACAGCCGCAGGGTGTCGTGGTTCACTTTCGCCGAACGCAGCGCCACGCAAAACTCGCTTTGCGCCAGTGACAGATACCCGGCGGACCCGGCGTACCATTCGCGGGAAAACGGTTCATGACGCTGAATGAACGCCAGCGCCGCCCGGCGCGGCAGGCCGGCCACCGCGGCGGTGGGCTGCAGCTGCAGCAGACAGCGGCTGTCGTCAGGCGCCGCCAGCTCGGTCCAGATGCAGCGTCGGAGATGCTGCACCTTACGCAGCCTCACCACCTGCGGCGGCAGGACGTCCAGCGTCGAGGCCTCACTCTGCAGGCGCTGGCAGATATCCTCTACCACCAGCATGTTTTCCCGCTGGTTTTTGTCGTCTTTCATCAACCAGTCGGCCAGTTGCTGCGCCTTCGCGTCTTCCTGATGGTTCGCGACGGTCCCCGCCAGCGCTTCGGTGCGCAGCAGCGCGCCGCGCCGGCGCCACAGCCGTTCCGGCGTGGAGCCGAAAAATGCCTGCCGGGCATTGAACGCCATCAGGAAATGAAAACAGTTAAGATTGCTGCGCCGGCTAGCCGCCATGATGCTCACGGCGTCCAGCGGGGCGGCAAACTGCAGGTCGGTTGCCCGCGCCAGCACTACTTTATCCATTTCACCGGCGCTGATCGCCTTAGTCGCCCGCGCAATCATTGCCTGCCATTGAGGATAGTCGGATGAGTGGCGCTCGCTCAGCAACGGCGGTATGGCGCCGGGAGTCGCCTGAGTGGTTGTCAGGCTGGCGAGAAACGCGCGGGCCGTCGCGGCATCCTCACGCAGGGAGATATCACTATGCAGCACCAGCCGCAGCACGGCCCTGCCGCCGCACCGGCGCCACTCCAGACGCGGCAGCGCCAGGCTGCCCTGCTGCGGTTCAAACGCATTCAGGCCGCAGATACGCAGATCCTGCCGGCCGACCTGGCGTAAAAAGCGGTTCGCCGCGTCGAGCGAGAAAAAGGTTTTTACCGCCCCCAGCGTCGCCAGTTCCTCATCGCCATTGCGCTGCTGCCAGTAAAACTGCGGCCATTGCGCCTGCTGGCCGCACCATAGTAGCGGATCGAAGGCATCATTCAGCGGAAAAGCAACATCGATAATTCGCGTGCCGGGCAAGTCTGGAAAAGACTCGCCCAGGCCGTCTTGCAAACGGGCCAGCGCAGTGGAAACAGACAGCACGCAAACCTCCACGGTAGTAAAACCCCACATTATAAGGGGTTCGACGGCGGAATAGCAGTACCCATGATGAGGGAGCGGGTTTTATCTTACCCGCTCGCCGGGCCAGAGCTGCGTGTGGACGAGGGTGCAGAGGAGTCAGACAGCGCGCTTTTCTCGCGCCATGCCAATGTGGGGGATGCCATCCTCATCATAGACCTCAGTCACCGGCGTAAAACCAAAGTAGGCGTAAAAGGATTGCAGGTGCGCCTGCGCCCCGAGGTAAATCGCCTTTTGCGGCCAGTGCTGCTGACAGCTGGCCAGCGCCTGCTCCATCAGCTGATAGCCGAGCTTCGCACCGCGGGCGGCGGGGCTGACGATGACCCGGCCAATCACCACCGGCGCAAACTCCTCTTCGCTTTTGAGGATCCGCGCGTAGGCCACCAGTTCGCCATCGCGCCAGCCGAGCAGATGGCGATTTTCACCAACCAAATCATCGCCGTCGACATCCTGATAGACGCACTGCTGCTCTACGACAAAGACTTCACTGCGCAATTTCAGCAGCGCATACAGCTGGGGAACGGTGAGTTCACTATGGTGGAGATCCTGCCAGGTCATCATCTGCTGCTCCTTATTGATATACTGATACTTTGCGACTCGCCCTGAGGACACTGGACGATGGAATTAACTTTTTTGGGGACATCCGCCGGGGTGCCGACCCGCACGCGTAATATGACGTCGATAATACTGAATTTGCAACAGCCGACCCGCGCCGAAATGTGGTTGTTTGACTGCGGCGAAGGGACCCAGCATCAGTTTCTTCACACGCCCTACCATCCCGGCAAACTGAATAAGATTTTTATTACCCATCTGCACGGCGACCACCTGTTCGGCCTACCCGGCCTGCTGTGCAGCCGCTCGATGCAGGGAAACTCCCTGCCCCTCACCCTCTACGGGCCAAAAGGACTCAAAGAGTTTGTTGAGACCGCGCTGCGCCTGAGCGGTTCGTGGACCGACTATCCGCTCACCATCATCGAAGTCGGCCCTGGTCTGGTGTTCGACGAAGAGGGCTATCGGGTCACCGCGTATCCGCTCAGCCATCCGGTGGAGTGCTATGGGTATCGCATTGCGCAGCATGACAAGCCCGGCACCCTCGACGCCGCCCAGCTGATTGCCGATGGCGTACCTCCCGGGCCGCTGTTCCATCAACTCAAGCGCGGACAGCGCGTCGAGCTGGCAGATGGCCGGGTCATCGACGGCAGCCGCTATCTGGGACCTGCGACCCCGGGTAAAACGCTGGCCATCTTCGGCGATACCGCCCCCTGCCAGCAGGCGCTGGAGATGGCTCGCGGGGCGGATGTAATGGTCCACGAAACCACCCTTGAGCAGGCGATGGCGGAGAAAGCCAATAGCCGCGGCCACTCTTCCAGTCAGCAGACCGCGGCGCTTGCCAAAGAAGCGGGGGTCGGTACGCTGATCGCCACCCACTTTAGCTCGCGCTACGATGCCGAAGGCTGTCTGCGTATGCTGGCGGAATGCCGGGAGATTTTCCCTAACACGCTGCTGGCAGAAGACTTTATGGTCTACAAGATGGCGTAAAATCCGGGCATAAAAAAACCGCCATCCCGGCGGTTTTTTATTGAGTCAATCAACTTACATCAGCGGCGTCGCCAGCTGCACGATGCTAATCAGCGGCTGCGGCCAGATACCGAGCACCAGCACCAGCAGCGCGGAGATCAGCACCACGATACCGCCGGCGCTGTACTGCCAGTTTGACGGCGCATCGCGATTCAGTTGCTCCGGGGCGCTGAGGTACAGGCTGACGGCAACGCGCAGGTAGTAGTAGAGACCGATCGCCGAGCCGACAACCACCGCGGCAACCAGCCACCACAGATGCGCATGCACACCGACGGCCAGCACGTAGAACTTACCGATAAAGCCGAGGGTCATCGGGATGCCGGCCAGGGAGAGCATCATCACCGTCATCACAGCCGACAGGATCGGACGGTGCCAGAACAGGCCGCGGTAGGAGAACAGCGAGTCAGCATCCGGGCCGCGGTACGGGCTGGACATCAGGCTGACCACGCCGAACGCGCCGAGGCTGCTGAACAGGTAACCGGCCAGGTAAACGCCCACGGCTTCCATCGACATTTCACCGCTCTGCAGGGCAATCAGCGCCACCAGCAGATAGCCGAGATGGGAGATGGAAGAGTAACCGAGCAGGCGCTTAATGTTGGTCTGGCTCAGGGCCATCAGGTTACCGAAGATGATAGAGGCGAAGGCGATCAGGCCCAGCACCACACGTACCGCTTCGCTGTTGCCCACCGGCATGTACAGGAACAGACGCATCACTACGCCGAAGATAGCGATCTTGCTGGCGGTCGCCAGGAAGGTGGAGACCGGCGCAGGCGCCCCCTGGTAAACGTCCGGCGTCCACAGGTGGAACGGCACCAGCGACAGTTTAAAGCCAAGACCGACGATCATCAGACCGAGGCCCGCCAGCAGCAGCGGCTCGTGCAGCATGTTGTCCGCCAGGCTTTTGCCCAGCGCGAGGAAGGACAGGTTGCCGGAGTTCGCATACACCAGCGCCATACCGAAGAGCAGGAAGGACGAAGCTGCCGCGGAGAGGATGGTGTATTTGATGCTCGCTTCCAGCGAACGCTTCTGGCGGAAGGCGTAACCAACCAGGCCGAACAGCGGCAGCGAAATCAGCTCAATACCGAGGAACAGCGCCGCCAGATGATTCGCACCGGCCAGCAGAATGCCGCCCAGGGCGGCGATCAGCACCAGCAGGTAGAACTCTTCTTTGTTGTCCTTGTAACCCTCAAGCCACGGGTAGGCGAAAGTACAGGTCGCGAGGCTCGCCAGCAGCACCAGACCGGTGTAAAGCATGGCGTAGCCGTCAACGCGGATCAGCGGCGTGACGTCCATCGCCCCGTTCTGGCCGACGAACCAGAGCGAGACCAGCGCGGCGTTAAGTCCAAGAACCGACAGCGTGGCATTGAGAAAATGATTGCGTCGCCACGCAATGGAGAGCATCACAACCACCACCGTCAAGCCGACGATCAGCAGCGGTAGCAGTGCGATCAGTTGTTGTGGAGTTATTGTCATGGCGAATTACGGCCTTGTAGTAGAAACAGAATTAACAAACCACTGCTGAATGTTGCTCATCGCAGCATGCGAGGTGTCGAGGATCGGCTGCGGGAAGAAGCCCAACAGCACCAGCAGCACCACCAGCAGCAGGATGATAGACAGTTCACGCAGGGACATCCCCGGCAACTCTTTCGCCGCCACTTCGCTCTTCGCTTTACCGAAGTAAGCGCGATGTAACATCGACAGCGAGTAAACGGACGCGAATACCAGACCAAAGGTGGAGATGACGGTGATCGTCGGCACCACTTTATAGCTGCCGAACAGGATCATAAATTCGCCGACGAAGTTACCGGTGCCCGGCATCCCCAGGGTGGCGACCGCGAAGAACATCGACATCGCCGGCAGCCATTTAATTTTGCTCCACAAGCCGCCCATCTGGCGCATATCGCGGGTGTGCAGACGTTCGTACAGCTGGCCGCACAGAATGAACAGACCCGCCGCGGACAGACCGTGAGCAATCATCTGGATCACCGCTCCCTGATAGGCCAGCTGGCTGCCGGTGTAGATAGCAATCAGCACGAAGCCCATGTGGGACACGGAAGTGTAGGCGATCAGGCGTTTAATATCGGTCTGGGCGAAGGCCATCCACGCGCCGTAGAAGATACCAATCACGCCCAGCCACATGGCGATGGGTGCAAACTCGGCGGAGGCATTCGGGAACAGCGGCAGCGCAAAGCGCAGCAGACCGTAGGCGGCGGTTTTCAGCAGGATCCCCGCGAGGTCGACAGAGCCGGCGGTCGGCGCCTGGGAGTGAGCGTCCGGCAGCCAGCCGTGCAGCGGCACCACCGGCATTTTCACCGCGAAGGCGATGAAGAAGCCGAGCATCAGCAGGTATTCCACGCCGTGAGACATTGGGGTTTTCAGCAGATCTTCATAGTTGAAGGTCCACACGCCGGTGGCGTTGAAGTGGACGAAGGCCAGCGCCAGAATGGCAATCAGCATCACCAGACCGCTCGCCTGGGTATAGATGAAGAACTTGGTGGCCGCTGTGATACGCGTTTTACCGTCCGAGGCTTTGTGGCCCCACAGCGCGATCAGGAAGTACATCGGCACCAACATCATTTCCCAGAAGAAGAAGAACAGGAACATGTCGATGGCGAGGAACACGCCGATAACGCCGCCCAGGATCCACATCAGGTTGAGGTGGAAGAAGCCCTGGTATTTTTCGATTTCACGCCACGAACAGAGCACCGCCAGCACGCCGAGGAGACCGGTCAGCACCACCATAAGCAGCGACAGGCCGTCGATCGCCAGATGGATGCTAATGCCGAAGCGTGGGATCCACGGCAGCACGAATTCCGACTGCCATTGCGGAATACCCGCGGATTGCGTCAGAGAATAGCCGCCCTGCATCCACAGCTGCAGGCCAAGCACCAGCGTCAGTCCCATGGTAATCAGCGCGATCCAGCGCGGCACTTTCACGCCAAAGCGTTCGGTCTGCCAGCACAGGAAGCCGCCGATAAAGGGAATTAATATTAGCCAGGGTAGTAACATGGCGATTTTTATTCCTTGTTAAAGTCCCGTTCAGGACCGATTTTCAACGAATTCGACTACATTCACGTTTGAGTGCGGTTTGTTGTGTCGGGTGGCGCTTCGCTTACCCGACCTACGGTC
>NZ_JAGRQY010000233.1:0-2510 GCF_018223905.1 Klebsiella sp. 28 | reverse complement strand
AACACGTAGCTGCCGCCCGCATCCACGCCGTCTTTAATGACCGCCACTTCGCGGCGGGTTTCTTCCCCCGCCGGGTTTTCGGTGCCATCGACGAAGCCGCTGAGGTCACGCTCTTCCACCCAGCGGAAGCCGTGGATCTCTTCTTTCACGTCGATAGCGTCGCCAAAGGCGGCCAGCGCGGCCTGCGCCACCGAGAAGTTAACTTCATGACGGGCGGATAAAATATGAATCAGCAGGTCATACTGGGTGGACGGCGCCAGCCCTTTGCCATAGACCGGGAAATCTTTTAACTCATCCGCCCCTTCGCCGCCGCTCAGCTGACGCCAGACGTTATTGCCGAACGCCACCACCGCACCGAGTTTGGCGTCGGGGAATTTAGCCTGGAAGGTGGCCACGTTATCGACAAAAATTTTGCTCGCTTCGCGCAGGGCGTTAACGTCCCCTTTGAGATTGGCTTCAATCCAAATCGCCGCGCGGCAATGTTCCGGCAAAATGCCGCTCTGAACCTGAGACATCGCTCCTCCTGAAATGATGCAACCACAACGCTGTCGCGTTGCTAACGCGCCATTGTAACCGTTTTTCAGAGCTGTCGTGTCTCTTCAGATCAATTTAGCGACGCCAGATAATCTTGCTGACCTTCCAGTTTTTCAGCGTATCGTCGGAGGGCATCAGCTCGTCCGGACCGCTCCAGTGGCCAGTGAAGGCATAGCTGATATGCTGGCTCCCCTCGGCCTGACACTCGACGACCGCCCCGTTGTCATGGCTGCCTTTCTGGCAGTTGCCGAAGGCTTTGCTGTACAGGTCGCTAAACGGTGTGCCGATTTTCACGCCGCTGGCGGTTTTGATATCCGCATCACGCACGTCAATCCGGCTGATAGCACCGTTGTCGCCATTGATGGTCAGCGCCACGCTGTTGTTTTTCAGGGCTTCAAAGTAGTGGACGATATTGCCCTTATCGGTCTTCATTCCGCTGCGTAAACGGTAGTCGCTGCCCAGCGCATCGCTAATCGCCTGTTCATTGAGCGGCGTGGAAGCCGTCAGTTTACCCACTCCCTGCTCGGTCACCTCGGTGGAAGCGCCAAACCAGTTCCACGGATAGGCCGCCGACCAGTTGACTGCGCTCATCGTGGAGCAGCCGGTCAGCGCCAGCGGAAGCGCACAGAGCATTACACGTAGCGATTTCATATCTCAATCCTTTCTGAGTCATTCAACGCATGTTGGAGTTCACGATCGGCAAAAAGTGCCATTAAAAGGTGGTCTGGTGAAAACAGGCGCCCAGGCGACGGCTGGTTAACAGCCACCACAGGGCATAGCCATCCGCGACCAGCAGCGCAATGGTCAACGAGGAGGGAGATTCGCCGCTCAGCCATAGCATCGGCTGCCACAGCAACAGCAGCACTTGCGATAGCACTAGCAGCCAGCGCATCGCCCGCCACAGGCGCGGCAGGCGCTGACGATAGCCGCTAAGCAGAAAGGCCAGCACCGCCGGCACGCCTGGCAGTAAACCAAGCCAGAAGCGCTCGTGATCGGGATAGAACAGATTAAGAATCGCGTCGCCCTGCTGGCGCGATGCGCCGGCCATCAAAAACAGCACCCACGTGCGGGCCTGCAACAACAGCACGCACCAGAAAAGCAAAGGCAGGCGCAGACGGCCATGGGCATCAAAATCGGCGGGGATAAACTCAGTATTCTTCATCTTCGATCAGGCGTTTGCCCAGGGTCAGGACATCGGCGTACTCATAGCCCAACCGCTCGTACATTCCCTGCACCACGTCGTTGTCTTCACGGACCATAATGTTGATTTTCGGGCAGCCGCGAGCAATCAGCTTTTTCTCCAGACGGTTGAGCAGCGCGTTCGCGATACCCCGGCCGCGATATTCCGGATGGACGCCGAGATAATAGGCCGATCCGCGATGACCGTCATATCCGCCCATCACTGTGCCGACCACTTCGCCATTCACTTCCGCCACCAGAAACAGGCTGACGTCGTGATTCAGCTTGCGCTCAATATCCATCTCCGGATCGTTCCACGGGCGCAGCAGATCGCAGCGCTCCCACAGCGTCACAACCTCTTCGAAATCCTGCTGGCGAAAAACGCGAATCTCCATGGTATTCCCCACCATTGACGGTTAAAAACAGTGATTATGGCGCGAATATAACTGATAGCCAATATCAGGCGAAATCAGCGACAAAAAATGGCATAATATGACTTTGTCATGTATTGAAATGAAAAGTAAAACAATTCTTATTTTGAATGGTCGTAACGGCAAACGCGATACGATATAACATTGGACATCACTTGTTTACAATTCAGGCCGAATGAGCACTTTTAAACCCTTAAAAATACTTGCTTCGCGCCGTCAGGTGCTGAAAGCCGGGCTGGCTGCGATGACGCTGAGCGGCGTCGCCTCACAGGTCAGCGCAAAAGAACAGCCACTGAAAACGTCAAATGGACACAGCAAACCCGCCGCCAAAAAGGCCGGGGGTCGCCGGATTGTAATGTTAGATCC
>NZ_JAGRQY010000232.1:0-1551 GCF_018223905.1 Klebsiella sp. 28 | reverse complement strand
AAGTTCGATTTATTCAACAAAGCCCATCTGGCTCGATCCACGCACCACTTATCCCGAACTGCGTCAGCAGTTGATCGGAGGTACACCATGAAACGCATTCTGACCCTTGGCCTGGCGCTGCTGATGCTGATGCTCGCCGGCTGCAGCACCGAGGTCACCGAATACCGGCAGCAGCAGCCCGCCCTCGACATCTTTCACTATTTTCAGGGCCGAACCGAAGCATGGGGGATGGTGCAGGATCGCCGCGGCAAGCAGCTGCGCCGCTTCCATGTTGAGATCGATGGCGACGTCGTCGGCGATACCCTGACGCTCCATGAGCGCTTTGTCTATGACGATGGCGAGAAGCAGCAGCGGGTATGGCGCATTCGCCGCACCGGCGATAACCGTTATCAGGGCACCGCCGGGGATATCGAAGGCGTGGCCAGCGGCCAGGCGGCAGGCAATGCCTTTCACTGGCGCTACAGCATGAACGTCGAGGCCAGCGGCAGCCGGTGGCTGCTGCACTTTGACGACTGGATGTACCTGCAGGACGGCAGCCATTTGTTTAACAAAACCGAGATGAAGAAATTCGGCATTACGGTCGCCACCGTGACCCTTTTCTTTACCCGAACCACAGCAGAAGAGAGGACAGCGCCATGAACACGCAACCTGTCATTGGGATCAGCGGATGTTTAAGGGGGCTGATGCTCAGTCGAACGAAAACTCACGTTAGGCGAGAGAAGTCGTCTGAAAAATCGATTAATGGACAATGGTGTCCATTAAGTGCCATTTGCCGATTAAAAACACACCGCTTTAGGCACATTTTTCACTGTCCACAATATTATAATATTTCGAACGGTTGCAGTTGTGTTAAAAAAGCCGTCAGGCAGGGAGGCCGATATGCCCGTTGATTTTTTGACCACTGAGCAGGTTGAGAGTTATGGCAGGTTCACTGGCGAACCCGATGAACTTCAGCTGGCGCGTTATTTTCATCTTGATGAAGCGGATAAAGAATTTATCGGGAAAAGCCGGGGTGATCACAATCGACTTGGTATTGCCCTGCAAATCGGGTGTGTGCGTTTTCTGGGCACTTTTCTTACTGACATGAATCATATTCCTTCCGGCGTCCGGCATTTTACCGCCAGACAGCTCGGGATTCGTGATATCACCGTTCTTGCAGAATACGGTCAGAGGGAAAATACCCGCCGTGAGCATGCAGCGCTGATACGTCAGCACTATCAGTATCGTGAATTTGCCTGGCCCTGGACATTTCGCCTTACCCGTCTTTTATATACCCGGAGCTGGATAAGCAACGAACGTCCTGGCCTGCTTTTCGACCTGGCGACAGGGTGGCTTATGCAACATCGTATTATTCTCCCCGGAGCCACCACGCTGACCCGGTTGATTTCAGAGGTAAGGGAAAAGGCGACGTTGCGCCTGTGGAACAAACTGGCACTGATACCGTCAGCCGAACAGCGTTCACAGCTGGAGATGCTGCTGGGGCCAACTGATTGCAGCCGCCTGTCTTTACTGGAATCACTGAAAAAAGGCCCTGTGACCATCAGTGGTCCG
>NZ_JAGRQY010000231.1:0-5054 GCF_018223905.1 Klebsiella sp. 28 | reverse complement strand
GTTTCCGCCAGCAGCCCCTGCTGGATCCCCACCGCCACCGCGGCGCAGGCGCCGCTGCCGCAGGCCTGGGTTTCCCCCGCGCCGCGTTCGTAGACGCGCAGACGGATATGAGACCGGCCGACCACCTGCATAAAGCCGATATTGGCGCGCTCCGGAAAACGCTCATGGCTTTCCATCACCGGGCCGAGAGTTTCCACCGCCGCCGTATCCACATCATCAACCTGGATGACGCAGTGCGGATTTCCCATGGACACCACGCCGCACAATACTGTCTGCTCGGCGGCACGCATGATATAGGTCTTTTCCGCTTTGTTGGCGCGGAACGGCACCTGGGACGGCTCGAAGTTGGGCTCGCCCATGTTCACCCGCACCAGATCGTCTTCCGTTACGCTTAATACCATACGCCCGTTGGCCGTACTCACGCGGATATCACGTTTATTGGTCAGGCCTTTCAGCCGGACGAAGCGGGCAAAACAGCGCGCGCCGTTGCCGCACTGCGACACTTCGCTGCCGTCGGCGTTAAAGATCCGGTAGTGGAAATCCAGATCCGGATCGTAGGGCGGTTCGACGACCAATAGCTGATCGAACCCGACGCCAAGGTGGCGATCCGCCAGGCGGCGAATCAGCTCCGGCGAGAAAAAAACATTCTGCGTTACCGCGTCAACGACCATAAAATCGTTGCCAAGGCCATGCATTTTAGAGAACTGCATCATCTACTCCAGTTGCGCGGAACAGAACGTTATCGTTAGTAATTGACCTGGCTCGGACCACCGGTATCGCCACGATCGTTACGATCCGGCGTTGCGCTCTGAATGCCAGGGTTAACCGGTTTGGTCGGCGGCGGCGCGGTTTTGTCCGCCGGTGGGAAATAGAGAGGCCCTTTCAGACCGCAGCCGGTCAGGCTGAAGATCGCAAACAAAACGGCAAGCGTAGGAAAAACGTTTTTCATTGATAGTTGCCCGTGATTCATTCTTTCTGCTTTCTATCATCGCAGGAGAAGACGTAAAAGCAAGCCTTTAGCATCCGACTGCGCGCGCTTTTGTTTCGCGCTATACTGCGACCCATCTTCAAAAATCAAAAAAGCAGAATCAAATTATGAACGACAGTGAATTCCATCGCCTGGCCGATAGCCTGTGGATGACCATCGAAGAACGTCTGGACGACTGGGACGGCGATAGCGACATCGACTGCGAAATCAACGGCGGCGTGCTGACCATCAGCTTTGAAAACGGCAGCAAAATCATTATTAACCGTCAGGAGCCGCTGCACCAGGTGTGGCTGGCCACCAAACAGGGCGGCTATCACTTCGATCTCAAAGGCGACGAGTGGATCTGCGATCGCAGCGGCGAAACCTTCTGGGATCTGCTGGAGCAGGCGGCGAGCCAGCAGGCCGGTGAGGCGGTGAAGTTCCGTTAATGACGTGTTTCCCGGATAGCGGCGCATCGCGCCTTATCCGGGCTACCCGACGACTTAGAACCGTAGCCCTGCTAAGCGCAGCGCCAGCAGGGAATATCTGCGGATAGCGGCTCACGCCTTCTCCGGGCCAAATCTACGAGTAGCGCTGCTGCAGCACCGGCGAGGCGGTAACGTCCTGGCTGGTGGGTATCGCGGCGGCAATCGCCTGGGTGCGGAAAGGGATCACCTGGGTGCGCCCGTCTACTTCGACAATCTGATAGAACTGCGGCAGGTTGAAGTTGATGAAGCTGGAGCCGTAGGTGAAACGATCGTGCGATGACGAATAGAAGCGGCTGACGTCGCGCACCAGCTCCTCTTTACTGCCCTCGCAGTGATGATAGACCTCGGCGCGGTTGCTCTCATCAAGAATATAGATGTTAAAGCCGCTGTCGTTATTATCCGCGTCTTCAAAGAAGAACTGAATAATCCCTTCGCTGGCGAAGCCATCCACCACCGCCGGCAGCTTAACGTGATTGGTTTCCACCTGCACCGATAGCCCGTGCAGCTTGTTGTGCGAGATAGCGCCGTAGAACTCAATGGCGTTTTCCAGCTTCTGCACCGAAACGTTAAGACGTTCGAAGAACAGCCCCCACGTCTGGCCGGAGACGCGCAGCGCTTTGAAGCGCCCGGTATCCTGGCGGGTACTGGAGAGACGCAGTTCGATACATTCGGAGATCATCTGCTGCACGCGGGTGCGGATCAGGCCGCGCAGGTGCTGGCTATAGCAGAACACCTCCACGCTGTCCGGCGGCGCGGCGTCCTGGTGCATTTTGCCGAGGATCGTTTTCAGCGCCTCGATCATCGCCTGCTCGCCGTTAAAGTGCAGCGTACGCACTTCGTTCCACGAGTTGCGATACAGCAGGTCGACGCTGCCGATCAGGCATTTTTGCTCTTCGCCGAAGCTGAAAACATCCAGCTTACGGAAATCGAAGTGCACCACCTGGTTGCGGAAGGCCGCGGTTGGGTCATATTCGAGGTTGACGATAATCGCCAGGTGGCGGATTTCGCACGGGCTGTACAGCGCCTTTGGCGTCGGCGCCGGCAGGCGCAGCGGGAAGTGGTGCGACACGTCGGCCACCATCTCCTGCAGCTTCGCCAGATCGACGATGCCGTTGCCCTTAATAAACAGGCGGGTGCGTGAGGTCAGCAGGCCGTTAAACCAGGCCCAGGCCACCAGCTTATTAAGATAACGGTTATATTCCAGCGGCTGATGGCTGATAATCGATTCCATGTCCGGCGCGCGGTTGTACAGATACCAACCGGTACGGTTGGCGCGGCCCGGCGGCACGTGGATAAAGGTCAGGTTCGGTTCCGACAGATCCGGCGAAATTTGCGGGTTTACCAGCGTCACTTTCCCCGGCAGCGCTTCAAAGGCCGCATACAGCTTACGGGTCAGCACGCCAATATCCTGCGGGCTGGCGGAGACGCTAAGGTTATTGCGCCGCGCGAAGCGGATCAGATTACGATAGCTCTGCATCATGGCGTCGAGCAGTTCGTTGTGCGCCTTGCGCACTTCATCGATTTTCCAGTTGGCGCGGTTGTCGAGCATCATCAGACGCTTTTCGTCCCAGCCCCAGGCATTCACCAACTGGCTGACGACTTCGCGACGCCAGCCGACGCAGGCGCGTTCGCGGCTGAGTTTTTCACAAACTTTCAGGTAGAAGCAGCGGCGCACCAGATCGAGGCGGGTTTCATCTTCGATGGCCTGCAGATAGGTGGTCACGCGCTCCAGCATCATGCAGTACGGGTCGAGGCCGAAGGAGACAATCTCCCCGTCGTGCAAACGCTGTTTGATATCTTTCGCTAACAGGCGGTTATTGGGGTATTCCCAGGAGTAGGCTTCCAGCAGCAGCGTTTTCAGCACCGCTTTATAGGGGGAGTCGATACTTTTATACAGCTGCCACAGGCTGGCGCCGAAGTACTCTTCCGCCGACAGCGAACTGAGGCCGCCGAGATCGAGCCATTCGTTAGGCGTCAGCACGCCCTGGGCATACAGCCCCATCACGTAATCATCGTAATGCTCTTCTTCATCGCACGGCACCATATTCCACAGAATACGCTTGCCGGCGAGGCGCACCGCGGTGCGGTAGAACTCATCAAGCAACAGGATATGCTGGGTCGAACCGCAGTCTTCGCCGCCGAGGCTACCGCTTTCGTTATGACGGAAACGGTTTTCGTCGATCAGGAAGAAGCTGACTTCCACGCCGAGCGAGGCAGCCCAGCTCTCAAGCAGGCTGCATTTTCGCTGCAGCAGCTGACGCTCTTCGCTATCCAGCCAGGCCTGGTGACATACCCAGATATCAAGATCGGAAGAGCAGCTCTGGCCGACGGAGGAAGTACTGCCCATCGAGTAGACGCCGGTGATCGGCAGCTCGCCTTTCGGCGGCTCCTGAGTCTGCATACCGCGATGCAGTTCCAGTTCCTCAAGATAGTGGCGTTGGGTTTCATCAGGCGTGTAGAGGCAAATGCCACGGGGAACGTTACCGTCAAGGTAACCCGGCATCAGCGGGTGATGATAATGTAATAACGTTGGCAGTAGACTGTAAACCTGCTGGAAAGCGGGTCCCATGGCAGCAAGCGCGCGATCCACGCGCAATTGGTTGATGGCATCCAGTCTCTGTTTCAGTGTCTCAATATAGAGGTACAAGACATATCGCCTGATGTTCAAAAACCCGAGGTACAATAGTACGGAGGATTTCAGTATTTCAACAAAAACCGTCACCATTCGTCGTCGGTGTGGTTGTGATGAGCAGCGGACTGACAAATGGTTTAAAACGTGATCAATTTAACACCTTGCTCATTGACCGTAAAGAAAGATGCGCTACATACAAGTGTAGCACCGTTTATTACCTGTAAATTCCTCACTACGCCTCCGGCAACCGCCACGCGCATGAAAGGTTAAAAAAGAGTGGGCCGGAGCCACCTCCCACATAAACCGTGAAAACTAACATCCGTAAGACAACAATGTTAGGATGGATAGTGGTCGATAATGACGGTAACAAGCATGTTAGACAAAGTTTTGAAAATTGCCACACGGCAAAGCCCGCTTGCGCTATGGCAGGCGCAGTATGTTAAAGCGCGCCTGGAACAAGCGCATCCCGGACTGAAGGTCGAGCTGGTGCCGATGGTCACGCGCGGGGATGTCATCCTTGATACTCCGCTGGCAAAGGTGGGGGGCAAAGGCTTATTTGTGAAAGAGTTAGAGCTCGCCATGCTCGAAGGGCGCGCCGATATCGCCGTCCATTCGATGAAAGATGTGCCGGTGGAATTCCCGGAGGGCCTGGGGCTGGTGACTATCTGCGAGCGCGACGATCCGCGCGACGCGTTTGTTTCCAATCGCTATGCCTCGATTGACGAACTGCCGGCCGGCAGCGTCGTTGGCACGTCAAGTTTACGCCGTCAGTGCCAGCTGGCCGCCACCCGTCCGGACCTGGCGATCCGCTCTCTGCGCGGTAACGTCGGTACCCGGCTGAGTAAGCTGGATAACGGCGAGTACGACGCCATCATCCTCGCCGCCGCCGGCAGAGATTGCTCAGGCGACAGCGGCTGGCGAATACGCGCTTCCAGCTGCAGACGCTTCAGGCCGGCGGTCGGCCAGG
>NZ_JAGRQY010000230.1:0-13775 GCF_018223905.1 Klebsiella sp. 28 | reverse complement strand
GTTCCCGCTGGTTGATAAAGCGGACAAAGCGATAGCCAAACGCCGTCAGCACCTCGATCAGCGGCAGATGATGGCGCTGGGCGAAATCATGGTCGCTGATGGTGAGATCCGATTCCTGGCGTAAGACCGCCTCTATCAGATGTTCTTTATCGCTGAAATTGGCATACAGGGTGGCTTTCGCCACCCCGGCTACGCGGGCGATTTCGGCCGTTGTCACCTCCAGGCCCTGTTCCAGAAACAGCTTACGGGCGGCCTGAAGTATCGCCTGCGTTTTCAATGGATCTTTTGGCCGACCTTTCTGACGAGGGGTTTCGCTCATCGCCGATAGCCTGCAAACAGCGCGCTCATAATTAATCCTCCGACCACGGTAATGTGTTCAAGCGCAATATGGAATTCCTCAGTGCGCCGGGGTTCACTGAAGGCCCAGAAGGCGTGTCCCAGCGGAATAGTGAGTAATGTAAACACAATCAGCATCACCGATCCAATCCAGCCGTAGCCGGCAGGATTAAAAACGATCAGCGCCGAACCCGCCAGCTGGCAAAAAATCGTGCCCGCCGCGAACAAGACCGGCCACGGCAGGCCGACGGTCACCATCTCCTGAACGATCTCCGCGAAATGAAAGACGCCGTAGATGCCTGCCATCCAGAAGAAGAAGGTCACCAGGACGCGAGAGAGACAAAGGGTGATGAAAAATAAGGTCGAATTAGGCATAAGATTTTACGCAATTGATAATTAACAGACCAGTGAGTCTAAAAAATAATTTCAAGACTCACAAGTCTGTTAATTGTTCATTAGTGTTATGCCATTGCAATCAGCCGCTTAGTTTGTTTTTCTCCTGCCAGGTGCCCTGCCGCAGGCTTTGCGTCAGACGTAAAGAAGGTGAATTTGAAATTGAGCAGATGGTATCTTTTGCTAGCCTTTCTGAGGAGGACAGACGGAGCGACACCATGAAAGATAAAGATGAACAAACGGCATTGATTGGCATGGCCATCGGCGCGGCGGTCATTAGCTTAGTGGCGACACAAAAGCAGATTAATCAGGGGAGTATCGTGGATGAACTGGTGAGGCTGGGCAGACAGAAGGGGGACGGGGTAGAGGATGAGGTCTTTGTCCAGGCCGCCCGGCTGGTGAGTAAAGGCACCTAGCCAGCCGGTATCCCGCCTGGCAGCCCCGTTTGCCCGTTTTATTTTGGTTTTTATTTCCCGAACGCGGCCAGGCGAGCGGCGCTTATTCCTTTCCTGAAGCGTTACCGGCAGGCGCTTTCACTACCCGCTTTTTTCTAGCGTATGGCCGGGGTTGCGCCCCGCGCTGGCATGGTCTTTCTGTTACGTTGTCACTTTATGCTCGCCTGCAACGGATAACCAACAAGGTGGTCTGCCGCTATTGCATAAATCGGTATTTTCGATACATCTTTGCCATTGCGTGCGGAGATAGAATGATTGCAAAATAACATATTATAAATCAATCAATTAAGTTCTCTTTGCACGCCCTGATAATCCCCGGGCGAGGGTCTATGCTTATAAAAAGCGCTAAATGAGGCAATACCCCTGCTGCAGAAGGGTTGAAGTGATAATCATTATCACTAACATGGCGGTATGCCTTGATGGCGCCAACCTGGAGGTCTATCGATGGAAGTACAAGCAGGAACTTTTAATCCCGCCGATTTCAGCTGGCAGGGACTGACCATGACGCCGGCCGCTGCCGCGCATATCCGCGATCTGATGCGCAAGCAGCCGGATAAGAAAGGGCTGCGGCTGGGCATTAAAACCAGCGGCTGCGCCGGTTTTGGCTATGTGCTCGAAATGATTGCCGAGCCGGCGCCCGACGATCTGCTCTTTGAATCTGACGGGGCGAAGCTGTTTGCGCCGCTGCAGGCGATGCCGTTCATCGACGGCACCGAGCTGGATTATGTCCGGGAAGGTTTAAATGAAATCTTTAAATTTCATAACCCGAAAGCGCAGCATGAGTGCGGCTGCGGCGAAAGTTTTGGGGTGCAGGCGGAGTAACTATGTCGCGTAATACTGAAGCAACTGACGATGTCAAAACCTGGACCGGCGGCCCGCTCAACTACAAAGAGGGCTTTTTTACTCGCCTGCAAACCGATGAGCTGGCCAAAGGCATTAATGAAGAAGTCGTTCGGGCTATCTCGGCTCGCCGCAATGAGCCGCAGTGGATGTTGGAGTTTCGTCTGAATGCCTACCGGGCGTGGCTGGAAATGGAGGAGCCGCACTGGCTGAAAGCGCATTACGATAAGCTGAATTATCAGGATTACAGCTACTATTCCGCGCCCTCCTGCGGCAACTGCGATGAGACCTGCGCCTCCGAGCCTGGCGCGGTGCAGCAGACCGGGGCCAATACCTTTCTGACCAGCGAGGTGGAAGAAGCCTTTAACCAGCTTGGCGTGCCGGTACGCGAAGGGCGCGAGGTGGCGGTGGACGCGATATTTGACTCGGTGTCGGTGGCGACCACCTACCGAGAAAAGCTGGCCGAGCAGGGGATCATCTTCTGTTCTTTCGGCGAGGCGATCCACGACCATCCGGAACTGGTGAAAAAGTATCTGGGCACCGTAGTGCCGGGTAATGACAACTTCTTTGCCGCGCTGAACGCCGCGGTGGCTTCGGACGGCACCTTTATCTATGTGCCGAAGGGCGTCCGCTGCCCGATGGAGCTGTCGACCTATTTCCGCATCAACGCCGAAAAGACCGGACAGTTTGAACGCACCATTCTGGTGGCCGATGAAGGCAGCTACGTCAGCTATATTGAAGGCTGCTCGGCGCCGGTGCGCGACAGCTATCAGCTGCATGCCGCGGTCGTTGAGGTCATCATCCATAAAGACGCGGAAGTGAAATACTCCACGGTGCAGAACTGGTTCCCCGGCGATAACAACACCGGCGGGATCCTCAACTTCGTCACCAAGCGCGCCCTGTGCGAAGGGGAGAACAGCAAAATGTCATGGACCCAGTCGGAAACCGGCTCGGCCATCACCTGGAAATACCCCAGCTGCATCCTGCGCGGCGATAACTCGATCGGCGAATTCTTTTCGGTGGCGCTGACCAGCGGCCATCAGCAGGCGGACACCGGCACCAAAATGATCCATATCGGCAAGAACACCCGCTCGACCATCATCTCGAAAGGGATCTCCGCCGGACACAGTCAGAACAGCTATCGCGGGCTGGTCAAAATCATGCCGACCGCCACCAACGCCCGCAACTATACCCAGTGCGATTCGATGCTGATCGGCCCGGACTGCGGGGCGCATACCTTCCCGTATGTAGAATGCCGCAACAATAGCGCCCAGCTGGAGCACGAGGCGACCACCTCGCGGATTGGCGAAGATCAATTGTTCTACTGCCTGCAGCGCGGGATCAGCGAAGACGATGCCATCTCGATGATCGTCAACGGTTTCTGTAAAGACGTCTTCTCCGAGCTGCCGCTGGAGTTCGCTGTAGAGGCGCAAAAATTGCTGGCCATTAGCCTTGAACATAGCGTCGGCTGATAATTAAGGAAAAAAGATGTTAAGTATTCAAGATTTACACGTCGCCGTCGAAGATAAAGCGATCCTGCGCGGGCTGAACCTTGAGGTGCGCCCGGGAGAGGTCCACGCCATTATGGGGCCGAACGGCTCAGGCAAAAGTACGCTTTCGGCCACCCTGGCCGGGCGTGAAGATTATGAGGTGACTGGCGGTCGCGTCGAATTTAAGGGCAAAAACCTGCTCGAACTCGCTGCGGAAGATCGCGCCGGGGAAGGTATCTTTATGGCCTTCCAGTATCCGGTAGAGATCCCCGGCGTCAGCAACCAGTTTTTCCTGCAGACTGCGCTGAATGCCGTGCGCAACTATCGTGGCCAGGAGGCGCTGGATCGTTTCGATTTCCAGGACTTAATGGAAGAAAAGATCAAGCTGCTGCAGATGCCGGAAGATCTCCTGACCCGCTCGGTGAACGTTGGCTTCTCCGGCGGTGAGAAAAAGCGCAACGATATTCTGCAAATGGCGGTGCTTGAGCCAGAGCTGTGCATTCTCGATGAATCGGATTCGGGGTTGGATATCGATGCCCTGAAAATCGTCTCGCAGGGAGTGAATGCCCTGCGCGACGGCAAACGCGCCTTTATCATTGTCACCCACTATCAGCGCATCCTTGACTATATCAAGCCGGACTATGTCCATGTGCTGTATCAGGGGCGGATTGTGAAGTCGGGCGATTTCTCTCTGGTCAAACAGCTGGAGGAGCAGGGCTATGGCTGGCTTACCGAACAGCAGTAACGCGCTGCAGCAGTGGCACCATCTGTTTGAAGCGCAGGGCGGCCCGCGTACCCCGGAGGCCAGTCAGCATCTGCAGCAGCTGCTGCGCCTTGGGCTGCCGACGCGCAAGCACGAGGACTGGAAATACACTCCGCTGGATGCCCTACTTAACGGTCGCTTTGTCGCCGATGAGGGAGCCTCTCTCAGCGCTGAACAGCGTGATGCGCTGGCGCTGCCGCTGGACGCCTGGCGGCTGGTGTTTATCGATGGCCGCTATCATCCTCAGCTGAGCGACGATCTTGCCGCCAGCGGCGTGGAGGTCAGTGTCGATAATCAGCGCCAGCATCTGCCGGATGCCCTGCAGCCGGAGGTGTTTCTCCATCTGACCGAAAGCCTGGCCCAGACGGTGACCCGCATTCGCGTGCCGCGCAACCGCCGCCTGGATAAACCGCTGCTGCTGATGCATATCACCAGTGGCCTGACCGGCGATGCGCTGAATACCGCCCACTATCGCCATCACCTGGCGCTGGAGAGCGGGGCGGAGGCGACGATTGTCGAGCATTACCTGAGCCTCAATGAGCAGCCGCATTTCACCGGCGGGCGATTGACCATGACGGTGGCCGATAACGCGCACCTCCAGCATATCAAGCTGGCATTTGAGAATGCCCGCAGCTATCACTTCGCCCATAACGACCTGCTGCTGGGCCGCGACGCCTCGGCCTTCAGCAGCAGTTTCCTGCTTGGCGGCCAGGTGCTGCGTCACCAGACCAGCACCCGCCTGGGCGGCGAAAACAGCAACCTGCGCCTCAATTCGCTGGCGATGCCGGTGAAAAATGAGGTCTGCGATAGCCGCACCTGGCTCGACCATCAGGTCGGCTACTGCACCAGCCGCCAGCTGCACAAAACCATCGTCAGCGATAAGGGGCGGGCGGTGTTTAACGGGCTGATCAACGTCGCGCCGCTCGCGCTGAAAACCGACGGTCAGATGACCAACAATAATCTGCTGCTCGGGCGGCTGGCGGAGGTCGACACCAAACCGCAGCTGGAAATTTACGCCGATGACGTGAAATGCAGCCACGGGGCGACGGTGGGGCGCATTGACGAAGAGCAGCTGTTCTATCTGCGCTCGCGCGGTATCGAACAGCAGGCGGCGCAGCAGATGATCCTCTACGCCTTCGCCGCCGAGCTCACCGAGGCTATCCGCAGCGACGCGCTCAGAGAGCAGGTGCTGGCGCGTATTGGACAGCGTTTGCCGGGAGGCACAGTATGACATTTTCAGTAGAACAGGTTCGCGCCGATTTTCCGGTACTGAACCGGGAGGTCAACGGTCAGCCGCTGGTCTATCTCGACAGCGCCGCCAGCGCCCAGAAGCCGGAGGCAGTGATCGGCGAAGAAGCGGAATTCTATCGCCACGGCTACGCGGCGGTGCACCGCGGCATCCATACCCTCAGCGCGGAAGCCACCGCGCGGATGGAAGCCGTGCGTCAGCAGGCGGCCACCTTCCTTAACGCCGGATCGGCGGAGGAAGTGGTGTTCGTCCGCGGCACCACCGAGGGTATCAACCTGGTGGCCAACAGCTGGGGAAACGCCAACGTCGGCGCCGGGGATAACATCATCATCAGCGAAATGGAGCACCACGCCAATATTGTGCCGTGGCAGATGCTCTGCGCCCGCGTCGGGGCTGAGCTGCGGGTGATCCCCCTGAACCCGGACGGTACGCTGCAACTGGATGTTGTCCCGGGACTGTTTGACCCGCGCACCCGCCTGCTGGCGATAACCGAGGTCTCCAACGTGCTGGGGACGGAAAACCCGCTGGCGGCGCTGATTGCTCTTGCGCATCAGCATGGCGCGAAAGTGCTGGTGGATGGCGCCCAGGCGGTGATGCACCACCCGGTGGACGTCCAGGCGCTGGGCTGCGATTTTTATGTTTTCTCCGCCCACAAGCTGTACGGGCCGACCGGGATCGGCGTGCTCTACGCCCGGTCCGAGCTGCTGCAGACGATGGCGCCTTGGGAAGGGGGCGGGTCGATGATCGCCACCGTCAGCCTGACGGAGGGCACCACCTGGAATCAGGCGCCGTGGCGCTTTGAGGCCGGCACGCCGAATACCGGGGGGATCATTGGCCTCGGCGCGGCGCTGACCTACGTCAGCCAGCTGGGACTGTCGCAGATTGCCGAGTATGAGCAGACGCTGATGCGCTACGCGCTCGATGCCCTGCGCGCGGTACCGGATCTGATCCTTTACGGCCCGGCGCAGCGTAAAGGGGTAATTGCTTTCAACCTCGGTCAGCATCACGCCTATGACGTCGGCAGCTTCCTCGATAACTACGGGATCGCCGTGCGGACCGGACACCACTGCGCGATGCCGTTGATGGCCCGGTATCAGGTACCGGCTATGTGTCGGGCATCGCTGGCGATGTACAATACCACGGAAGAGGTGGACCGCCTGGTGGCCGGCCTCCAGCGGATCCGCAAACTGTTAGGGTAAAGGACGGGACAATGGCGGCACTACCGGACAAAGACAAACTGTTGCGTAACTTTAGCCGTTGCGCCAACTGGGAAGAGAAGTATCTCTATATCATCGAGCTTGGCCAGCGTCTGGCGCCGCTAAGCCCGGAAGAACATAGCGTGCAGAACATTATTCAGGGCTGTCAAAGCCAGGTCTGGATCGTGATGGACCAGGATCCCACAGGCGTGATCACCCTGCGCGGCGATAGCGATGCGGCGATCGTCAAGGGTCTGATAGCGGTGGTGTTTATCCTCTATGACCGGATGACCGCTCAGGACATCACCGAGTTCGACGTGCGTCCGTGGTTTGAAAAAATGGCGCTCACCCAGCATCTCACCCCCTCCCGCTCGCAAGGCCTCGAAGCCATGATCCGCGCGATACGCGCGAAAGCGGCAAATATTAGCTAGAATAAACAGGTAGATTTCATTCTGTTACGTCCGGCAGGGCGCTGACCCTGCCGCCGTTCAGTCTCCTGGCGTTTTATCAGCGAAAGAAGGAATCTCAGTATGAAACGCAAAACGATGATCACCTTAGCCCTTCTCAGCGCCCTTGGCGCCTCCACGGCCGCCTGGGCCGTTGATTACCCGCTTCCTCCCGCCAACAGTCGGCTGATTGGTCAGAATCAGTACTGGACGGTCCAGGAGGGAGATCGCAACCTGCAGGCGATTGCGCGCCATTTCGATACCGCGGCGATGCTGATCCTCGAAGCCAACGATACGATTGCACCAGTGCAGCCGAAGCCCGGCACTCAGGTCCTTATCCCTTCTCAGATGCTGCTGCCCGACGTGCCGAGGGAGGGCATTGTCGTCAACCTCGCCGAACTGCGGCTGTATTACTTCCCGCCGGGAGAGAATCAGGTGCAGGTCTATCCGCTGGGCATTGGCCAGTTAGGTCTGGAAACGCCGGAGATGACCACCCGCGTGGGGCAGAAGATCCCTAACCCTACCTGGACGCCTACCGCCGGCATCCGCGCGCGCTCGCTGGAGAAAGGGGTGACGCTGCCGGCAGTGGTCCCGGCCGGACCGAACAATCCCCTGGGCCGCTATGCGCTGCGTCTGGCCTACGGTAACGGTGAATATCTCATCCACGGAACTAACGCCCCAGACAGCGTTGGTCTGCGCGTCAGCTCGGGCTGTATGCGGATGAACGCTGATGACATCAAAGCGCTGTTCAGCCAGGTGAAAACCGGGACGCCGGTACGGATTATCAATCAGCCGGTGAAGTTTGCCGTCGAGCCGGATGGTAAACGCTATGTCGAAGTCCACAGGCCGCTTTCGCAGACCGAAGGGGAAAACACCCGGACCATCGCTTACACGCTGCCAGCGGCGTTTCACGCCTTCGCAGAGGATAAAGCAGTGGATGACCTGCAGTTGAAAAAAGCGATGTCGAGAAGGGCGGGGTATCCGGTGGTGGTGTCGGCGGGGGCAGGTAGCACGGCGACGTCGCTGTCGGCGCAGAATAGTTCGTCTGACAACGGTCTGCTTACCCAATAGCCCTCATGCTGAGGGCAAAAAAAATGGCGCACAGAGTGCGCCATTTTTATTACCAGAACTCTTACTTACGGTAAGAGTGAGCCTGGTTGTCCAGACGCTGGTTAGCGCGAGCTGCGTCGTCTTTAGCAGCCTGAACGTCGGAACGCATTGCGTTCACGTCGTTGCTCAGCTGGTCAACTTTAGCGTTCAGAGTCTGAACGTCAGAAGACAGCTGATCGATTTTAGCATTGCTGGAGCAACCAGCCAGCAGAGTAGAACCCAGGATTACCGCGCCCAGTACCAGTTTAGTACGATTCATTATTAATACCCTCTAGATTGAGTTAATCTCCATGTAGCGTTACAAGTATTACACAAAGTTTTTTGGGATGAGAATATTTTTTTTACCTGAACGCACTTATTTTTGATCGTTCGCTCAAAGAAGCATCGAATTGCTCAGAATCGCTGAAAAAGGCGAGTGAAAACAGCGCGCTTCCATCGGATTCATCTTAGATAATCCCTTATTAAATAGTAAATTCCGATTTGCATTTTTAATAGGAAGAGCTAATCAATGAATAAAAAAAAGCGCCCCGCGAGGCGCTTTATTAAAAAAAACCAATTAACCTGTAAATTATTACAGCACGTGTACGGAAGCGGTATTAGTCGTGCCGCTCGGCACTAATGCGCCGGAAACCATCACCACTACGTCGCCTTTACGCGCGAGGCCGCTCTTCAGCGCCAGGTCTTTGCCCAGATGATAGAAATCATCGGTAGAGGCAATCTCTTCCACCAGCTGCGGTACCACGCCTTTGCTCAGCACCAGCTGACGAGCGGTGGTTTCGTTGGTGGTCAGCGCCAGGATGGTGGCATCCGGGAAGTATTTGCGCACAGCGCGTGCGGATTTACCGCCCTGGGTGGCGACCACGATCAGCGGCGCTTCCAGTTTCTCAGCGGTTTCTACCGCGCCGCGGCACACCGCTTCGGTGATGCGCAGTTTACGGTTGTCGTTGTTGAAGTCCAGACGGCTGGTCATCACGCGGTCGGTACGTTCGCAAATGGTCGCCATGATGGTGACCGCTTCCAGCGGGTATTTACCTTTCGCGGATTCGCCGGACAGCATCACCGCATCGGTGCCGTCGAGGATGGCGTTAGCCACGTCGCCGGCTTCAGCGCGGGTCGGACGCGGATTCTTGATCATGGAGTCCAGCATCTGGGTGGCGGTGATAACCACTTTACGCGCGCGGATACATTTTTCGATGATCATTTTCTGGGCGAAGATAACTTCTTCAACCGGGATCTCCACGCCCATGTCGCCACGCGCAACCATGATGCCGTCAGACGCTTCGAGGATTTCGTCGAAGTTGTTCAGGCCTTCCTGGTTTTCGATTTTGGAGATGATCTGGATGTTTTCACCGCCGTGGGCTTTCAGGTGCTCACGGATCTCGACGACGTCGGAACGTTTACGGATGAAGGAGGCCGCGACGAAGTCCACGCCCTGTTCGCAACCGAAGATCAGATCCTGTTTGTCTTTCTCAGCCAGCGCCGGCAGGGCGATGGAGACGCCCGGCAGGTTAACGCCTTTGTTCTCGCCAAGATCGCCATTGTTCAGCACTTTACAGATAACTTTGTTGCCTTCGATAGCCGTAACTTCCATGCCGATCAGGCCATCGTCCACCAGGACGGTGTTGCCGACGGCGAGGTCGGAGGTGAAGCCTTCATAGGTTACCGCAACGATTTCGTTGTTGCCGATGACGGATTTATCGGTAGTGAAGGTGAAGGTCTGGCCTGCTTTCAGGGAGACGTCGTTGCCGCCTTCCAGCTTGATGGTACGAATTTCCGGCCCTTTAGTGTCCAGCAGAATAGCGGCTTTCTTACCGGTTTTGCTCATCACATTGCGCAGGTTCTGGATGCGCTGACCGTGTTCCGCATAGTCACCGTGGGAGAAGTTCAGACGCATCACATTCATGCCGGCTTCCAGCATTTTGGTCAGCATCTCTTCAGATTCGGTTTTCGGACCGATGGTGCAAACAATTTTGGTCTTTTTCATGACAGTTTTAGTCTTTAAGTTGTGAAGGATATGGAATTCTCGCTCCGCGGGCGCACTGCCGGGGAGCCAAACCTGTATTACGAAAGTTGCTAAGCCACGCCCTAAGGATAGGTGACAACCCTGAAGCGTGCAGAAGAATGTGTGCTGGCGGTTCAGCCCATGAAATGTGGCAAGGTGTTATGCGTTTTATCATGCAGTCCAATGCGCTGAAACCATTCAAGAAAGAATCGAAGCGCATTATACGCTGCCGAAATCAAAAAGGAAAATAAAAACCTCGTTTCAAATTATGGACAAAACGCGTAACAAAACCGGCACGTTATGCAAAAATCTACGCAACACACTTTTTCGTCACCGGCTATGAAAAAGAGTAAAAGAAATGGATTATTTCGCCATCATGAGCCGGTAAAATGCGTCATTGAACCTTTAAAGTGGCGATGGTTTGCGTTGTGCGGGAAATCTATCAATAATGATTTGATTGATAATGATAAAATACGAGCTAAATTCTATGGGAAATAAAGCGAAAGACGACGACCTGTACCAGGAAATGTGCCGCGTGGTGGGTAAAGTCGTGCTGGAAATGCGTGACCTGGGTCAGGAGCCGAAACACATTGTCATTGCCGGTGTGCTGCGCACCTCGCTGGCGAACCGCAAAATCCAGCGTTCGCCGCTCACCGTGGAGGCTATGGAGAAAGTCATTCATGCGCTTTCCGGGCACTGATCCCTTGCGCCGGCGGGTCAGGAAATCACGAAGCGGATCACCGCCCGGACGGCAATGTCACAATGGTGAGCCACCATCGCTTCATCGTCGATGGCGGGTAGCGGATCGTCAAGATACAGGCTGCTGAAGGTGTAGAAGTTCGACACCTGATAAAAGCTGAAGCTGCTGATTAACCGGTGGACATCGCGCGCGTCGAGCCCCGCCTGAAAGACGCCCTGCTGCTGGCCGCGCAGTAAAATGTCTTCCAGAATCGACAGGGCGGTACGATTCAGCGGCTTCAGTTCACCCGAGCTTTTTAACCACTTGCCGCGCTGCATATTCTCCATGCAAATGACGCGCATATAGTCCGCATGGGTGGCGTGATAGCGCACGCTCCAGCGCACCAGCCGCACCAGCGCCTCCACCGGCGGCACATTCTCCAGCCCCAGCTGCTGCTCGGTTTCGCGGATCCGCGCATACACATGCTGCAGCACCTCCTGATAGAGCTGTTCTTTGCTTTTGAAGTAGTAAACCACCATGCGTTTGGTGGTCTGCGCCTCGGTGGCGATCTGCTCCATGCGGGCGCCTGACAGCCCGTGTTCAGCAAAGACAGCGATAGCGGCGCTGAAAATCCGCGCCTTCAGGGATTGTGCTTCATCATGGGCAACGACGGTCATGGCAACTCCTTTTTCTTGGGTGACAAAAAATACACATAATGATCACAATTTAGCAACCTGGTATGGCGCAAATGAACCAAATGATACATATTCAAGGCTTACGTCAGCTGTTGACCCGAGGACCTTATGCTGCGCTCTATCGCCACCGTTTCGATTTCCGGCACCCTGCCTGAGAAGCTGCACGCTATTGCGGCGGCGGGGTATCAGGGGGTGGAAATTTTCGAGAACGATCTGCTCTATTATACGGGGACGCCGGCGGAAATCCGCCAGCTTGCCGCCGATTTAGGGTTAAAAATCACGCTTTTTCAACCCTTTCGCGATTTTGAAGGCGCCAGTCGGGCGCAGTTTGCGGCGAATATGGCCCGCGCTCGGCGCAAATTTGCTCTGATGCACGAGCTGGGCTGCGAGACGCTGCTGCTGTGCAGCAATGTGCAGCCGGACTGCTCGGCGGATAGCGAATTGCAGGTCGCGGACCTGCGGGCGCTGGCCACGCTGGCGGAAGAGGAGGGGATCGCTATCGGCTATGAGGCCCTGGCCTGGGGAACCCATGTGAACCGCTGGCAGCAGGCCTGGGAGCGGGTGCGGCGGGTGGACAGCCCGGCGTTGGGCCTGGTGCTCGACAGCTTCCATATTCTGGCCCGCGGCGACACGCTGGACGCGCTACCGTCGGTGCCGGTGGAGAAAATCACCTTTGTACAGCTCGCCGATGCGCCGTATATGAAAATGGATTTGCTGGAGTGGAGCCGCCACTTCCGCTGCTTTCCCGGACAGGGGGAGCTGCCGCTGGAGGCGTTTGCCGAGCAGATCACCCGCTGCGGCTACCGCGGCCCCTGGTCGCTGGAGATCTTCAATGACGGTTTTCGCGCCTCGCCGAACGGCGCGACGGCCAAAGATGGTTATCGTTCGCTGCTGTGGCTGGAGGAGCAAACCCGCCGTCGGCTCCCGACGTGCGATGCCGATCTGTTTTCACCGCCGCCGCTGCCGGTCTATCACGGGCTGGAGTTTATCGAGTTTGCCGCCAGCGCCGCCGAGGCGCAGCGCCTGGGGCAACATCTGCAGGCGCTGGGTTTTCAGCACGAGGGAAGCCACCGCTCCAGACAGGTGACGCTGTGGCGCAACGGCGGGGCGCGGATCGTCATCAACCATCAGCCGCACAGCTGGGCCGACCATTTTTATCAACGCCACGGGGTATCGCTCTGCGCGATGGCGCTGCGGGTCGAGCACAGCGCGTCGCTTGTCGCCCGCGCCCGCGCGCTGGGGTATGCCACCTGGCAGGGCGACGCCGGGCCGAACGAAACGCCGATCCCGGCGATCTGCGCCCCCGACGGCAGCCTTATCTATCTCATCGACGCCGGGGAGGCTATCTACGAGCGCGATTTTCATCTGCGTGATGGCGTGACGGTGCGCGAGGACTATCTCGGTATCGATCATCTGGCGCTGGGAATGGAGGCCGACAGCCGCGATAACTGGGTGATGTTCTTCCGTACGGTGTTTGGTTTTTCCCTTGAGCATGAGCAGACGCTGCCGGACCCGTATGGACTGGTGCGCAGCCTGGCGGTGCGCAGCCCGCAGGGCGATATCCGTCTGGCGCTGAATATTTCGCAGAGCCGGGCGACGCAGATCGCCCGCTCCGTCGCCTGCTACCAGGGGGCGGGGCTGCAGCATGCCGCCTTTGCCTGCCGCGATCTGCCGGCCGCCTGCGACCAGCTTGCCGAGGTTGCCCGCCATACGCTGCCGATCCCGGCCAATTATTATGACGATCTGCTGGCGCGCTTTGGCGGCGAGCTGGACGTCGGGCAGCTTCAGCGCCAGCAGCTCCTCTATGACCGCGATCCGCAGGGGGGAGATTTCCTGCATCTTTACACCCGGCCGTTTACCGCCGGCCGCTTTTTCTTTGAGTTAACCGAGCGCCGGGCTGGCTATGCGCTCTATGGCGCAGCGAATGCGGCCGTCCGTCTGGCGGCGATGCAGTATTGTTAGCCTGAATCAAATGGTTCATTATGCGTTAAACACAATAACAACACCCTCTGTACCCGAGACAGGAACCGACTATGAGCTCATATAGCCCTAACCCGACGGCTGCCGCCCAGCCAGCCGTCACCGTGCGCCGCTCCCGGCGGCGTATCGGCATTCTTGCGC